>CAZBVR010000082.1:0-10019 GCA_964495415.1 uncultured Nautiliales bacterium | reverse complement strand
CATCTGTTGTAGCCGTTGGTTCATCACTATCACACTTCCCATTGTTATTGATATCAAGACAAACCTTTGCACCTTTTAAATATCCATCCGCAGCCACTCCTGATGTTGTCTCAGAAGTAACAGCCTCACCACACCCATTCTCTTCCTCATTATCAGCAGTACATCCACTCAAAAATAGCAAAGATGAAACTACTATTGAACCAATAAGTAATTTTTTTCTCATTTTTGTCTCCTTATAACTTTTCTATCACTTATTATAACATATAATCCACTTCCCAATAGATAAATTTAACATCTTTTTTGAGGAAAATTAGAAATTTATTTCCCCTTCTATAAATCCTAAATTTAGTTATCCCTTTTAAAAATGAGTCAATATAGTAAAAATCCTCAAACTTTCTCTTTTTAAAACTTTTTGGAGTTTCAATTCTAACTATTTTTCCATTTTTTAGATACCACTTTACATTTGCAACCGGTAGATTGTAAAGAGAGTTAGAAGTGGAGAGAGATAGAATAGCATTTCCATTTTTATCATTTTCCAAAGTAATTTTATAACTGTTTAAAATATCAAAATAGAGAACTTTTTTAAAAAGATAACTCTCCCTCTCTCTATCAACCCTCTTTTCAATAGTTTTTAATCCAACTTTTAAAGTAGAGATAAAATTTGTTAAGGATAGCAGTAAAATGGAAAAAATTGTTATAGAGATTAGCAGTTCAATTAAAGTAAAAGCTCTTTTCATCATTTTATCTTTAATCTATAAAAAAGAGTTGAGTAGTTGCGGTCATATATCTTAATTGTTTCAATAGTCAGGTTTTGGTAACTCTTAATGCTCTTATCACTATCTATCTTTTCCCGTTTTAAAAAGTGAATAACCTCATCATCGCTAATGTTAAAATCTATCAAGTTTTCATACATATTAGCCCCCCTCCTCTCTGATGATAGTTTTGCAGAGGCTTTAAGTTCAAAATTGTGTAAATCTGCAACCCGTTGAATTAAAAATTTATAGTTAGAAGCAACTGAGATAACTATATTAGCAATAATAGACACAAGAAAAATTGATATTATAACCTCAATCAAAGTAAAACTAATTTTCAAAAATATCCTTTTTATCTAAAAATAGAGTTTCGGCCTCCTCTAAACTTTGCACTCTTTTTATATAAAATGGTTTAAAAAGATAAAATCTATCATCACACTCCAAAATAAGAGCATCACCAATTCCATTTTTCATAAAATAGACAACTTCTTCTCCCTTTACCTCTTTTTCAAAATTATCATCTCCCACATATCGATAAACCTCAACATTTTGACACCCAAGAGCACTAAAAGAGATATTCCCCTCTTTTCCTATTATCTTTTGTAAAGATACAATTTTATCTTTTTCAACTCTGTTGCCTGAAAAAGAGATAACAAGAAAAGAGAAAATAGATAGCAAAGCTATTACTAATATCAATTCAAGTAATGTAAAAGCTACTTTTGACATTGGGATAATTTTATATCTCTATTTTCACCTGATCCCCCCTCTTTTTTATCTGCTCCAAGAGAGATAATCTCAATCTCACCTCCATTGTTCAGATAGATATATTTTCCTCCCCACGGGTCAAGAGGCAGATGTTTAGAATCTAAAAACTTATCTTTAATTAACTGATTTAAACCCTCTTCTGTTGAAGGATATCTACCTTTTTCCAATTTATAAGAGTTTAAACTATCCTTCAATGATTTCATCTGAATACAAACCAACTTCTCTTTTGCTTTTTCACTTTGACCAATAAGATTTGGAACTACCAATGAAGCAATCAACCCTAAAATCACTATCACAATCATAACTTCAATTAAACTAAAACCCTTTTTCATTTCAACCCTTTTTTGGATATAATTCTACCAAAAAAAGGTTTAGTTATTGAAAAAATCTGTTGCTCTTTTTATCACAACCCTATTTTTAGCGATAACTATCTTTATAATAAATCAAATCTATGCCCTATATGAAAACCTCTCTCTCTACTCAAACAGATATATTGGTGAAAATAATCTAATTTTAAAAAATACTATTCACAATCTAAACAAAATCTCAGACAAAATAGATTCTTTTACCACTCTAAATAAAGTGCTAAATAATAGTTTTTTTATCTCTACTCCAAATGGAGAGTTAAGAGCAAAATTTAAAATTGAACCCTTATCTGGAAAGATAGATATTAACACTCCTTCAAAAAGAGATGCCCTTTTAAACCTGTTAAACTATTATCAAATTATCGATTTAGAAAAGTTTGTTTCTCTTTTAGATGAATACAACAAAAGCAAAATTTTAAATCAAAAGATGTTCCAACAACTGCTAAACGATTATTATAAAGAAACGGGAGATGAAACTATATTTAAGATAGAGTGGGAAAAGTATCTTTTTATAGGAGATGGAAAAGATTATCCATTTATAAAAGAGTTAATGGATGAGGAGAGAAAAACTATTTTTGGAGTTAAAAAAGATGATATAATTCCTTTTGAAAAAAATAGCTCCTTTTTGATAGATATAAAAATAGATTATCTTTTAAACGAGGAGGAGAACAGATTTAAAATAGAGTATGATATAAATAGAAAAAAGGTGATAAAAGTTGAAGGTTATCCTATATACTAAGGAATTTAATGAAAAGATTGAGGAGAGAGTTGATGTTATATTATCTCCACAATTTTATTGGATTAAAAAGATAACCCTACCATTAAAAAAACTATCTGATGCAAAAAGTTTGGCAAAGACTCTCTTTAATTTAAAAGAGGAGGAGTATCTCTTTGGAGCTTTTAAGATAGAAGGGGAGTTTTATGCCTATGCAATCAAAAAGAAGTTAAATCTAAAAATTGACAAAAAATTTATAAACAATATCTACTTAGCTCAAACTGAATTATATCAATATGATAAAATAGAGATATCTCCCAACCACTCTATTCAAAAAATAGAGGGATTGCTTTTCTGCTTTCCAAACAACAATATAGATAAAAAAGAGAAAATACCCCATATAGAAACTATATTAAATGAGTTAAAATTATCAAAAAACAGAGTTGCTATTTTTGACTCAATAGAGATTGATAAAAAAAGTATCATCTCTGCAATTGCCGTTTTTCTACTTTTAAACCTCTCTTTTATGATAAAAATATATAATAACAAAAGTGGAATAGAGGAGTTGGAAGTTAAAAAAGAGGAGTTTATAAAAAGATACAATCTTCCTTCTACAACCTTTCAAATAGAATCTATTTTAAACTCTCTAATCTCAGTTGAAAAAAAACAAAATTTAATTAGAAAGAAATTGGAACAACTCTCTAAAAGAGGCGAAAAAATCACCTATTTAGCCTACAAAAATGGGGAGATTATCTATAAAACAATAGACAAAAAAATAAAAAGGTTTAAAATTGATAAATAGAAAAATAGTTATTTTGATTTTTCTTATTTTATTAACTATAACAGTCAATCTATTCAATTTAGTGAAAAGTTCAGAAAAGGAGTTAAAAGAGGAGATTGAATTATATAAAAAGTTTGTAACAGATGCTAAAAAGGTAATCTCCTTAAAAGAGAAATTCTCACAAAAAAACTATTCAAGGCTATTGAATAGAAACTTTTGCAAAGTTTCAAAATTAGAGATAAGATGTTCTAACCTACCAAAAAGAGAATTAAGAAAAGTTTCGCTTCTTCTAAAATCCAATATAAAAATCAAAAGTTTTGAGATAGAGGAGAAAAACTCAAAATATAATTTTAGATTGGAGTTTGAAGAATGAAAAAGGTTATAATTTTTTTAATCGGGGTTATTCTTTTTATTCCAAAAGAGCAACTATATTATCTTCTGCAACAGAAACTAAAAGAGAACAATGTTTATATAGATTCTAAAATAGAGGAGAAGATAGAAAAGTTATCTTTAACAAAAGGTGTTATCTATTTTAACGAAATGGATATTTTAACATTTGATAAAAGTGATATCTATCCCTTTTTAATATACAATCAACTAAGTTGTTCCAACATTAAACTAAACATAGGAAACTATCTGATAAAAAAATTGCAACTTAAAAATAGTATAATTCAGCCTCTGCAAGTAGATATAGAGGGAGAGGCAAATTTTGGGAAAATTTCGGGAAATATCGATTTGAAGGATAGAAAAGTAAAAATCTATATATCTGAAATAAAAGACAACTCTATTAAACAATTTCTAAAAAGGGACAAAAAGGGGTATTTTTATGATGAAGTTTTTTAATCTGTTTATAAATACAATTATAGTACCTCTATCTATTTCCTATTTTTTATGGAGTATAGCAACTCTCTTTTTACCAAAAATTCCCGTTATCTATATTCCAAGTCAAAATGATAACTCCTTTTTTAGTATCAATTTAGAAAGAGTTTTCTACTCACAACAAAAGAAAAAGAAAATAGTTCAAAAAATAAAAGTAGATAATAAACAAGAGGAAGAAAGTTTTAAATTAAACTGGCTAAAATTAAAAGCTATCTATAAAAATGGAAATGGCGGATTTATTATAGTTGAAGATAAAGGTAAATCTATCTTTATAGAAAAAAATCAAATTTATAAAGAGTATAAATTGGTAGAGATAGGAAAAGATAGTGTAAAATTTTTCAGAAATGGCAGATTTTATCTCCTCTCTTTTCAACAAAAAAAACTTCCAACCTCTACCAAAAAGAGAGAAAAGGAAACAACAAAAGAGGAGCCATTAAATTATCATATCTCTAAAAAGGAGATAACTCATTACAAAAACAATGTTTATCAAATATGGAAAGAGATAGGAATAAATAAAGATAGAGAGGGTTATAAAATAACTTATATAAAAAAGGGCTCTATTTTTGATAAAATTGGACTTAAAAAAGGAGATGTTTTGATATCTGTAAATGGACGAAAATTGAATAATGATAAAGATGCTTGGGAACTATACAAAAACTCAGAAAATTATAACTCTTTTGAGATAAAAATCAAAAGAGGAAATAGCAGAAAGGTTTTAAATTATGAGGTGGATTAAGTTACTTTTAGTGATAGCAACTTTCTCATTTGCTAATCAGATTGAGTTAAATTTTCAAAATCTAAAAATTAAAGATTTTATTAGAATGGTGGCAAAAATCACAAATAGAAATATATTATTAACAGAAAATATCTCTGGAAATGTAAATTTTATCTCTGTAAAACCGGTAAATGAAAAGGAGATTTATGAGATTCTGTTAAATATATTAAAATCAAAAGGCTATACAATTGTATCCTCTAATGGATACTTAAAAGTTATAAAAAATGCAGATGCTTTAAGAGAGTTATCTCCAAATAGTTCAGAACAGATTTATCAAATCACTACCGCAATAATAAAATTAAACTATATCTCTGCAAAAGAGGTATATACTCAAATAAACTATCTAAAAAGTAGATATGGAAAAATTGTTGTAAATAGAGATCAAAATCTTCTTATAGTAACCGATTATCCCTCAAATATAGCCTTAATTAAATCTATTCTAAAAAAACTTGATAATCAAAACAAAAAATCGATAGTTGTAGCATCTCTAAACAACTCCGAGGTTGGAAAGGTCTATCCAAAACTATTGGATATAGCAAAAGGGTTGTTTGATAAAAATATCTATCATTATAAAATTATTCAAAATGAAAATTCAAACTCAATCATAGTGGTAGGAGATTCAAAAGTAGTTTCAAAAATAGTTGATATAGTTGCAAAACTTGACACAAAACCAAAATCTTTAAATCAGATAACAAAAATTGTTACTTTAAAAAACTCAGATGTTGGAAATATACAAAAAGTTTTAACAAATATAATCAATATGAAATATAAAAAGGAGAAACCATCTATTACAGCCAACAATGAAACTAACTCCTTAATAATGATTGGAAGTTTAGAGCAGATAAACACTCTTGAAACTATTATAAAAGCACTCGACATTCCAAAACAGCAAGTCTATGTAAAAGCAAGGATTTTAGAGATAAGCAATCTGAAAGCATCTCAGGTTGGAGCAAAATTTGGATTATATGCTGGAACAGCTGGAAGCAGTGGATTATATACTTTAAGTGCCAATATGGGAGCTCCCGCTATCGCTTTCGATGCAACCGCTCTCGGTTTAACATTACCCACAATAAAAAAGGGAGTAGCTTTGGGAGCAACTCTCGACCTTTTAGAACTTTTTGGAGCAGCAAAAAAGTTAAGTGAGCCATCTCTTTTATGTATCAACAACACTCCCTCAACAATCTATGTAGGAAAAACTATCTCTGTAAAAACAGGACAAACAACATCAACCTCAACAAGTGTTTCCTATTCAAGACAAGATGTAGGTTTAACTCTTAAAATTACTCCAAGAATAGATAGTGATAATAAAGTTTCATTAAATGTAAAATCTGTAATTGAGGATATTTTACCGGGCTCTCCCGATATGACCCTTCCAACAACCTCTAAAAGAGATATTGAAACAACCACAATTGTTAATAATGGACAAAGTATCATTATAGGGGGGCTTGTAAGAAACAATAAAGATATAACGGTGCAAAAGGTGCCTCTACTTGGAGATATCCCATTTTTAGGAGCCCTTTTTAGACATAATCAAATAAATGAAGATAAAACAACTTTGGTAATTTTATTAACTCCATATATTGTTAAAAAAAGCGAAGATTTAGACAAATTAAAAGAAACCTTTGCTAAACTAAATGCCGTTGAGCATCAATTCGCAGAAAAATTTATTAAAGAGAAGGTAGCCAAAGATGAGAATTATTGAAAATATAAATCCAAAAGCGGTTGTTTTAGATAATTTTGATATAGAGGAAGGTTTGAAGTATTATCTCCTCCCTGCTCTATTAAATCAACAAACCTACTTTTTTACAACCCACAAACATCTAATAGATGCTCTAAACTTCTATAATAAAACTGAGTTTCCATTTGAAATTATTATCACAGATGAGGACTCTTTTAACAGATTATCAAATCAATTTTTGGAGTTAAAAACTCAAAAAGAATTAACAGAAAATAGATTGGAAGATACAGAAGAAAGTGATAACATACTGCTGGACCAATTTATACAAAATCTTGATATTTTAGAGGAGAACTCAGCTCCAATTATCAAATTTGTAAATTCTATGTTTTTCCAAGCAATCAAAAAGGGAGCAAGTGATATCCATATTGAAACCCATGAAACATTTGGAAACATAAGATTTAGAATTGACGGGATTTTAATTACACAAGCCACTATAAAAAAACAGATTGTTAATCTTGTTATCAACAGAATAAAAGTTATCTCAAATCTCGATATCTCAGAGAAAAGAGTTCCACAAGATGGAAGAACTCAAATCAAAATAGCTTCTAAAACTACTGACATTAGGGTTTCCATTCTACCAACCTACTTTGGAGAAAAGGCAGTTTTAAGGCTTTTAATGGAGAGTGAAGATATTCCTTCTCTGCAAGAGTTAGGTTTTAATCAAGAGATATCAGAACGATTTCAAGAGTTGCTCCAACACTCTTTTGGAATGATTTTGGTAACTGGACCAACTGGAAGTGGAAAATCAACAACACTCCACTCCTTTCTACAAACAATAGCCTCTCCCGAAAAAAATATCATAACAATTGAAGACCCCGTAGAGTATAAAGCTGATAATATAAATCAGATTCAAGTAAATAATAAAGTGGGCCTAAATTTTAGCACTGGATTAAGAACTATTTTAAGACAAGACCCCGATATTATAATGGTGGGAGAGATTAGAGACAAAGAAACCGCTACTATTGCCATTCAAGCGGCTTTAACTGGGCACCTTGTTCTATCAACTCTTCATACAAATAATGCTCCGGCAACAATAACAAGGCTGATGGATATGGGAATTAAACCCTTTCTTATCTCTTCATCTTTAATTGGGATTTTGGCTCAACGATTAGTAAGAATTTTATGTGAAGAGTGTAAAGAGATTGACACTTCGCCTGAAATAGAGAAATATATTCCAAATCCAAACAAAATATATAAAGCAAAAGGTTGTCCTAAGTGCAACTTTTTAGGTTATTCAAAAAGAGTAGCGGTTGGAGAGTTATTTATTATGAATGATGAAATTAAACAACTTATTGCAACCGGAACAAATGATATCGAATTAAGAAAAGCGATGATAAAAAATGGAATGAAAACTTTAAAAGAGAGTATTATTGAACTTTTAAATAGTGGAAAAACTTCACTCAGTGAAGCTATTAGAGTGGGATTAAAAGAGTAATGAAATTCAAATATAGAGGGTTTGATAGCAACGGAAAAAGAGTTAAGGGGAAAATTGAAGCATACTCAATCGAAAGTGCAAAAGAGCATCTAAAAGAGTTTTATATCACAGAAATAGAGCCTATAAAAGGGTTTAATTTTGATTTCTCTTTTTCTCAAAAGGTATCTTCAAAAGAGTTATCTAAACTTTTTAATATCTTGGCAACATATCTTAAATCATCTATTCCTCTAATCACTGCAATCTCTTTAACAGAAAATCAAGTCGAAAATGGTAAAATACTCCAATTTTTAGAGTATCTTGAAAAATCTATTAAGGAGGGGAACTCATTTTTTAACTCTATTGAAACTCAAAAAATAGTAAAACTCCCCGCATATGTGATTAACACTATTAAAGTTGGAGAGGAGAGTGGAAAACTTGATATTGTGTTAAGAGAGATATCTAAATTTCTAAAAGATGATGACAAATTAAAATCTAAAACTTCAAAAGCTCTCCTATACCCCTCTTTTATTGTGATTGTAGCCATTTTTATGATAGGATTTATGCTTACAAATGTAGTTCCAAAAATTGTAAAAGTGTTTGAAAATATGGATAAAGAGCTTCCCGCAATTACAAAAATTGTAATCTCTATGGGAAACTTCGTTCAAAACTACTGGTTATTGATATTAGTAACTATAACAAGCATTGTAGCAACTTTTAAAATAACCTACAACAAAAACTATAAATTTAGAAGCCTTATAGATAAACTATCCTTAAAAATCCCTCTATTTGGAAAAATGATAATTGAGAAAGAGTTGGGAAGATTTAGTTATCTTGTAGCGGTGTTAGTTGGAGCTGGTGTAAATTATATTACTGCAATAAAACTGGCTATCAATAGTATTGAAAATGAGCATATTAAAAAAATTTTTCAAACAGCCCTTAAAGATGTAAAAGAGGGTAAAAAATTATCTTTTTCACTTCAAAAGGCTGGATTTAGTTTTGATAACTCATTTCTTCAAGCAATCGCCTTGGGAGAGGAAACCTCTCAAATTGAAGAGGTGTTGTTAAATATGAGCGAGCTTTACTTTGAGGAAAATGAGGAAAAAATAGAGAAACTGCTCTCTCTATTGGAACCGACTCTAATTGTAATTGTGGGAGTCTCTATCGGTTTTATAGTTACAGCAATGATGTTGCCAATGTTTAAGATGAGTGTTTTATAGATATGCAAGTGGTAAAAGAACTGAATCCCTTTCCTTAAAATGAGGATGTGGTAAAGATAGTTTTCTGTCACTATATCTAACATCATCATATAAAATAATATCTAAGTCTAATGTTCTTGGAGCATTTTTAAAACTCCTTTTTCTTTTAAACTTTTTTTCAGTATGCAACAGAAAATAGAGCAACTCTTTTGCTGAAAAAGAGGTTTCTATAATCATTACACTATTTATAAAGTCATCTTGTTCCAAATATCCAAATGGAGGGTTTTTATATAGGATTGAGCTGGCAATTACCTCAACTTTTGGATATGATTGTAGATAGAGAAAAAGTTTTTTATATCTTCTCACACAATTACCAACATTACATCCAACTCCTATAAGTGCTTTATGAGGAAATTTTTTGCTACTACTTTTGGAAAAGGGAAAAAAGGTTGAGCTAAATATCATTTTGCCATCCATCTACCTGTAATTTTACCATAAATTCTCCTAACAATCCTATCCAAAATAGGTTTTATATTCCCACTTTTGATAGCTCTCTAAATTGCACTAATATCTCCTAACTATTTTGCCACACTGTGAACTACCTCCCTAAGAGGTGGAGGCTTCCTAACTAACAATCTC
>CAZBVR010000081.1:0-28985 GCA_964495415.1 uncultured Nautiliales bacterium | reverse complement strand
TTATCACTTTTTGGATATTTTGAAGCGAGTGCAAAACTTGGGGAAGTGTTGATAGATAGAAGTTTAGACCTTTCAGAGTATGGAATTGAGAGCGATAATTTGGCTACCATTTTTAAGCAGTTAAAAAGAGAAAAGGTAAGATATTTTATAAATAATCAGGCTGTTTCAAAAAAGTTGGTAAAAAATATCTCTTCGAATTTTGTGGATTATCTTTCAGTTAAAAATAGTAAAGAGTTTAAAAATGAGAATCTACTTTTAACAATTGATAAGTTTGCTAAGAGTGATAGTAGTAGAGTGGAACTGCTGTTTGAGCGATATAGAGAGTTAAAAAAGGAGATGAAAGAGATTGAAGAAAAAGAGCAGAAAGCAAATGAGTTGATAGAGTTTTTGGAGTTTGAGATTGAGAAAATAGAGAGAATTGCTCCAAAGAAGGGTGAGTTTGAGGAGTTGATAGAGTTGAAAAAATCGTTGTCAAAAATAGAAAAATTAAGAGAGTTGTCTCTTAGAGTTAATACTTTGTTTGAGTATGAAAATAGTGTGGTTGAGTTTTTGGATTTGTTGGAAGTTGAGAATAGTTTTTTTAATGAAACAATGAATGAGTTAAGAGGTTGTGTTGAAACTGCATATCAAAAGATGGAGTTTTTAGAGAGTGTTGATATAGAGGAGGTTTTAAAAAGGTTAGAAGATTTGCAAGGATTGATAAAAAGATTTGGCTCAATTGAGGAGAGTTTAAATTATCTTGATAAAAAGAGAGAGGAGTTGTTAAGATTAAAAAATATCTCTTTTGAAAAAAAGGATTTGGAAAAAGAGATGAAGCAAGTAGAGAAAGAGTTGTATAGAGAAGCTGAGCTTTTATCTCAAAAGAGAAAAAAGGGAGTAATAGCTTTCAAAAATGAGTTAAATAGATTTTTAAAAAAATTGTATCTTTCTCCTATTGAAATCGAATTGGAAAGAGGGGAGATAAATAGACTTGGAATAGATTATGTTAAAATGAATATAAATAGTGCCGATATTGGACAACTTTCAACAGGGGAGTTTAATAGGCTAAAATTGGCATTTTTAGCGAGTAGGGTGGAGTTTGATGAGGGAGGAAAAACTATCTTTTTAGATGAGGTGGATGCAAATCTAAGCGGTGAAGAGAGTATGAGTGTGGCAAAGGTTTTAAAGTTTTTATCAAAAAAGTATCAAATTTTTGCTATATCTCACCAACCCCAACTTACAAGTCAAGCTGATAGACATTTCTATATTTGGAAAGAGGGAAGTAACTCATTTATTAAAGAGTTGAATCGAGCGGAGAGAGTTCGAGAGATAGCAAGAATTATTAGTGGTAAAAAACCTAATAGAGAGGCTTTAAATTATGCAAAACAACTTTTGAAAGAAAGAGAGTAAAAAATGGATAACAGATTTTTATTAGAGCATATTAAAGAGTTGGAACAGATTTTAGAAAGTGTTGAGGAGAAGGAGCATAAATTAAAAAAGATAGTTAAAAATGTAGAGATTTTATGTCAATCGATATTAGATAATAGTATGCTAAAAAAGGAGATAAAATCAAAAATTAAAAAATATATTACTCTACTACATAACAATCTTGAAACTAAACCCATTGTTTCTAAATTTTACAAAAATGGGTATCTTGATATAAAAAAGTTGTTTCAGTTTTTTAAGGAGATAGATTTTTCAAATAAAATTTTTTTTATATTTAGATTGAGAGATTCAAGAGAGTTACAGTTTTCGGCAAGTTTTATTGAAACTAAATTCACCTCCTTAGTAGCGATTGATGTTAATAGAATTATAGGAGTGATACCAAAAAATAGATTAAAAGAGTTTGAAAAGTTGAAAACAATTCCCTGTTTCAAAGATAGTAATTATTGTGATTTACAATTTTTTGTTCTATTTTTTGAGATGAAGCAGTTTTCAGAGGGAGAATATCATCGAGCAGTAGATATTTTTGAAAGATTTTTTCTAAAAAACTCATTTTCAGATAAACACTATATTCACTACTCTCTTATTGAGAATAGGATTATAGATTATGAAGCGATAGAGAAAAATAAACTTAAAAAAGAGTATAGTTATATATTTGAGATGAAATATCCAGAATTGGATTTGAAATTGAGAAAAGAGATAAAAAATATAAAGTTTCTTTTGATTTTGCTTGATAGAATTGATAATGAGTTAGAGGAGATAAAGAAGAGTAAAGGGACTATTTTGGTAGTGAGAAGAATTTTATCATTTATTCATAAAAATCAGCTTGATAAAGATATTCAAAAATTGTCTGAATTATTGATGAAGGAGTTACAAAGTGAAAGTTAAAAAAGGAGGAAAAATTTATTTCTCATTTCTTATAATCAAACTTTCTGGTAAATCAAAAAATTTTATAAGCTCTTTCTCCTTTTCTCTCATCTCTCCATTGTCATTTTCGTGGTCATATCCAATAAGATGTAACAATCCGTGAATTAAAAGCAGTTTTAGTTCGTCCTCTTTTGAATGTCCATACTCCACACCTCTCTCTAAAAAATCTACTGAAATAATTATGCTTCCTATTGGCATCTCTTCACAAATAGCATCTATGGGAAAACTAAGCACATCAGTTGGCTTTTTAATGTTTCTATACTCTTTATTTATCTGTTCTATTGTGGCATTATCTACTAAAATCAATTCAAAATTTTTATCTGTAATTTTTTTAGCGATTTTTTCCAACTCTTCAAGATTTATCTTAAATTGGGCTTGGTTATCTAACTCAATCATAAAACTCCTTTTGCTATAGTTTTAATCTCTTGATATATTTTATCAAAATCGGCACTATAAACTCGTGTCTCTGCTATTGTGGTCATAAAATTGGTATCTCTTTTAAATCTTGGAACAAGTTGCATATGTATATGCTCGGGTATTCCGGCACCGCCATCAAATCCTAAATTAAAACCTATATTTATTCCATCGGCTCCCCATTTTTTTAAAATTTGAACTCCTTTTTGTGCCATTTGTGAAATGTGCGAAATCTCCTCACTGCTTAAATCCTCTAAGTTAGATGTATGCCTGTTCGGTATTATCATAAAGTGTCCGGGATTGTAGGGGAATTTATTCATAATAAAAAAGCAGAATTTGTCTCTGTAAAAAATATAGTTTTTTTCATCCTCTTTACTATCTCTTATATCACAAAAAGGACAACCGCTTCTTTTTGTTAAATGATACTCTCTTCTCCAAGGAGCATATAATCTCTCCATTTTCTATTCCTTATAGTTTTATATTACTTTAATATGCCAAGGCTCAAATCTAACTCCATATTGATTATACATTCTGTATCTAATTCCAACATAGTTTAGATGTCTTATTCTATAAAACTCCTTAGTTCTTGCAAATTTTGGAGTAAAGTTATTCCATCCCCACCCCTTTTTTCCAACATCAAAGTCACTTATTGTATGGTATGAGTAGGCTGGGGGAGCAATTGAAAAAGAGGCTTTTGAGATATTAAAATTTGAGCGATAAATTTTATTTACAAAGAGTTTTAGTTGTTTAGGCACATTTCTAATTCCACTTGTTAAATAGATATTTGGAACATCTTTTATCATTTTTGAGTATATTTTTAAAGATTCTCCCTTATAGACAAAATGTCCAGTGTGTGGAATTTTTATAATACTTTTTTTATCGATTTTGTTGGTGATAGAAGAGACTGTTTTTTCACCTAAAAATCCAAAGTTTTTTGCGGGTGTAAAAAATAGATACTCAATTAAATTTAACTCCTCTTTTGTAAAGGCTCCAATTTTTGGATAGTGTTTTGCAACTTGTAAAACTTCATCAAAAGAGATAATGTTAAAATTTGCATATCCAACTATCTTTTCAATTCTTTCTAATTTTTTATGTAAAGAAAGAAAAGTTTTTATCTCTTTTTTATCTATATAGATATCATTATCAAGTTTTTCATTAGCAAAAAGAGGAGTAGCACATAAAAAACTTACACCAATAGTGATAAATTTTCTTCTATTCATCTTTTAATTCCTTTTTTATAATTTTACAATTGTAGCTCCATAACCACCCATGTTAGGAGGTGCTGGATAGAACTCTTTTACCAATGGATGAGATTGAAGTAGTTTTTTTACTCCATTTGCCAATGCCCCGCTTCCCACTCCATGATAGATAATTATCTCATTTAGTCCAGCAAGAAGGGCATCATTTATAAATTTATCTGTTTTTTCCATCGCTTCCTCATATCTTAATCCGTGAAGGTCAAGTTTGATATCTATTTTTGCTGGTTTTGGTTTTGAAACAACTATATTACTTTTTTTTCTTTTCAAAACTATTTTCTCTTTTTTGAGTGAGTTTAGTGGAGCGGTTACTTTTTTCCCCTCTATATCTAAAATTGCATTTTTACCACTTATCGAAATTACTTTTCCTTTTGAGTTAAAATATGAGACATTATCTCCAACCTCAATTTTTTCATTTCGCTCCTTTTTTTCAATTTTAATTCTATTTTTCAGTTTATGAGTTTCATTTAATTTTTTATGAAACTCTCTCTCATTTTTTACTTTTATCAACTCTTTTGCTTTTTTTATGGCTTCATTATACTCTCTTAAAAGTCTATTTTTCTCCTTTTCTATGTTTCTATTAAATTCCTCTTTTTGATATTCAAGTTGCTCCTCAATTTTTTTAATTTTTTCCAATTTATTTTCAAGTTCTCTATTTTTTAAAGTTAAGTCAAGTTCAAGTTTAGAGGTTTTTTCAATTAAAAGATTTAGATTCTCTAAATCATCTCCATACTCCTGTTTTGCTTTATCCACAACTCTTTTTGGAATTCCGTATTTTAAGGCAGTTTCGAAAGCATAACTTTTTCCAATTGTTCCCTTAATAAACTCATAAGTTGGCTTTTGTTTCTTTTCATCATAAATGGCGGCCAATAGTTCTACTCTTTCATCATTTGCGAGTAGAGATGCTAATCTTTTATGGTGAGTTGTGATTACTATCTTCTGTTCTATCAACTCTTTGATAATCACTTTAAAAAGGGAAGCGGCTTCATTTGAGTCTGTTCCTAACTCAATCTCATCTACTCCAATTAGAGCATTTTTAACATTAAAAAGTTTTGAAAACTCTCTCATTCTACCCGCAAATGTTGAGATATCATTTTTAACATTTTGAGGGTCATCAATTATCGCTATAATCTCTTTAAAATGTCCTATGTGAGTTGAATGAGATGTTTTCATAGGAAGCAGATGTTTAGCCATATAAGCTGAGGTTAGAATAGATTTTAATAACATCGTTTTACCTCCGGCATTTACTCCCGTAATTAAAAGTATATTTTTATCATACTCTAATGAAATAGGTTTGCAACTTTTTAGGGCTGGATGACAAAAGTTTTTTAAAATAATTTTTTTATCTTTTTTTGGAAGGATAAATTGGAGATTTTCATTTTTAGCTAACTCTATTCTTGTATTGTAGTGGTCAAATCTATCAAATTCTCTATTGATAAAAGTTAAAAATTTAACCCATTTTTTAAATATAAAACTGAACTCTTTTGCAAATCTAAACTCTATCTCCTCTTTTTTGGATAGCAATTCACTTTCTCTCTCTTTATACTTTCTTATCTCGTTTGGAAATATATAGAAATAACCATTTGCACTTCTTCCAACAATCTCAGCTTTTAAAACTCTGTTAAAGCCACCTCTTACCATTAAACACTCTTCTCCATTCACAAGGTGAATCTGTCTATCAATTAGATAACTTTCTAACTTTGAATAGTTTAAAACTTTATATAATGAGTGTCTGATATTTTCTCTGTTTTTAGAAAGCAACTCTTTTATCTCTTCTAACTCCTCAACATTTATCAATTCACCCTTTTTGCTATAATTATCTCTTATCTCTTCAATCGCTTGTGGAATCTCTATTTTGCTGAGCCACTCCTCTAAATCGCCCCATTTTCTACTTTTCAGATACTTAAAATAGTTTATTATCTTAATAAATTCAAAAATTTCTTTATGAGATAACACTCCATCTTTTTTTATTTTTAATATCTGAGTATCAAGGTTTATAACTTTTGGAGGAGAAGTATAATCATATTTTTGAAGTTTCTCTATAAGTCGGTGATGCACATTTATATCACCCTCCATTATAAAACTTTTCTCTCTTGCTAATAGAGAGTTGAACTTTTCTATATATTCAACAAGATCAAGTTTTTTTATCAAAATCTGTTTCCTTTTTTTAAGTGTGATTATACTAAAATTAGACAATTTTATCAATTTTTTCTAATATGTTATAATAATGCAAAAAAGGATAGCAAAATGGATAATCTGTTGGCTTTTTCTGGGGGGGTTGATAGTAGTGCTCTCTTTTTTATTTTAATGGATAGGGGGATTGAATTTGATATTGCAATAGTGAATTATCACAAAAGAGAGCAGAGTATTAAGGAGGTTGAATATGCTAAACATTTGGCTAAAAAATATAATAAAAAAATCTATATTAAGGAGTGTATTTTAAGCGATTCCAATTTTGAAATGGAGGCGAGAAAGTGTAGATATCGTTTCTTTGAAGAGTTGGCTATAAAGTATGGATATAAAAATCTTTATATGGCTCATCAACTAAATGATAAGTTTGAATGGTTTCTTATGCAGTTGAGTAAAGGAGCGGGTTTAAAGGAGTTGTTATCTATGGAGGAGGTAGAGGAGAGAGAGCATTTTACAATATATCGACCTTTGATAGAGATGAGTAGAGAGGAGATAGAGCAGTTTTTAAAGGATAGAAAAATAGAGTATTTTGTAGATAGTTCCAATTTTGATACAAAATATAGAAGAAACTATTTTAGAAAGGAGTTTTCCAATCGTTTTATAAAAGAGTTTGCTGAGGGGGTAAAAAGGAGTTTCCGTTATTTGGAAGAGGATAAAAAGTTGCTTTTTCAGAAGGATTGGGAACGAGAAAAAGATATTTATAGTTTTAAAATCTCCTCTCCTCGAATTGATATTAAAAAGGTTGATTTGATTTTAAAGGAGTTGGGATATCTTCTTTCAAAACCTCAAAGAGATGAGATAGTAAAACAGAATTTTAGTATAGTGGTAGGAGGCCTTTTTGCGATTGATAGGAATAGGGAAAAAATTTTTGTAGCTCCATATGTTAAAACAAAACTTGATAAGAAGTTTAAAGAGAAGATGAGAAAAGAGGGGATACCTCCAAAAGTTAGAGGATATCTTAAAAAGGTCTTGTCATCGTCAGAAAAATCATAGTCATAAAAGCGAAGTAACTAAAAAAGTATAGAATGTTACCACACTTTCTACTTAACTTTTTTTTATCTTTAAATAAAAGTTTAAGTAGAAACAGATTTTCTAACATTAGAACTATATCAAATGATAGTTTTAGATGAATCCATTTTCCACTTTTAATTATAGAGTGGTCCATTAACATCATCTTTGTTCCTACAATTAAAACCGCTATCATCGAAATAGTGCTTAACAGAGCAAAAAGTTTAACCTCTTTGCCCTCTATCTCATTTTGTAATGTTTTAATGAAGGTTAAAAGAAATATAGCCCAAGAAAAGGCTAATAGCAGATGTCCTACATAAAATAGCATTATTTAAGCCTTACAATTGTTCCACTTCCTATAAAATCCATCATCTCTTTACCATTACTATCTCTTGAAACTATCTGTTTAACTTCTATATTTTTTACACCATCTCCATCCATCTCTTTTGCTTGTTCTTGTAGATAGATAATCACTTGTTGAATTGCATCAGTTGGAAAAGTTCCTTCTGTTGTGTATAATGTTTCTGTTGGAATTCTAACTCCTGCATAAGCAATTGTAACTACTTCATGTTCATCTGGAATTTCTCCAAAACTTAAAATCTGTTCTTGAATCTCTCTCATATTTATCCTTTTTTTGATTAGAATTATAACACAAATTTTTTTCTATTTTCTATGATATATAGAGATTATTTCACTATCGGCTACAATCTCCTCATCTTTTCCCTCATATTCTATTTGAGAAAGTATATCTCTAATTATATTTAATCTGGCTCTCTTTTTATCATTTGCATTTACTACTATCCACGGGGCATATGCGGTATGGGTAGCTAAAAACATATCCTCTTTCGCTTTTTGGTAGTCGTCATAATGTTTGTGGCTTTCCATATCAAGAGGGCTTAGTTTCCACATTTTTAAAGGGTCTGTTTGTCTTGATTTTAATCTTCTCAACTGCTCCTCTTTTGAAATATCAAGCCAATACTTAAAAAATTTAATTCCATCATCGACAATCATCTCTTCAAATCTTGGACATTGTCTCATAAATCTTAGATACTCCTCATGGGTGCAGAATTGAAATACTCTTTCAACTCCCGCTCTGTTATACCAACTTCTATCAAATAGGACAATCTCTCCACCTGCTGGGAAGTGGCTTACATATCTTTGAAAATACCATTGAGTTTTTTCAACATCACTCGGTTTATTTAAAGCTACTACTCTTGCACCTCTTGGATTTAGATGTTCTGTAATTCTTTTGATTGTTCCCCCTTTTCCTGCGGTATCAATCCCCTCGAATATGATTAAAATCCTTTCACCACTCTTTTTAACATGATTTTGTAGTTTTACAAGTTGAATCTGTAACTTAATTAACTCTTTTTCATAAAAGTTTTCTTTTAATCTACCATTCTTTTTAAAAACCTCCTCTTTTGGTAATCTTTTTTCTGGAAGTCTATTTTCTAATGTTTTATATTTCATATTGCTCCTTTTTTTTGTTATCATTTTATCAAAAAAGGATTAAAATGGTTATTATTTTTATTGGAAAAGAGTTTAAATATAGAAAATTTATTCAAACCTATCTTTTATCTAATTTTTTAATAGAGAAAATCTACTTTTTTGAGGGGATTGAGTTTGAGATTGAAAAACTTGTATTGAAATATAGAGAGTTACTTTTGGTAACAGATAAAAATTTATATTCCACAATTGCTAAAATTATGGCTACTATAAATGAGGATAGTTTGGAGTTAAAGGAGAACTCTATTTTAATTCCTTCTAAGGCTACCATTTATGAAAAGGGTAGTTTTTTGATAGAGATAGGAGATAGTGTAATAAATGTGATAAAGGTTGAGGAGTATATTCCAACTATCTTTTTAGGAAGAGAGATATATACTTTTCACATTTTTGATTACGATTTAGAGACTGCTAATCTGTTTGTTAAACCTATTTTTGAAAGTTTTAATATAGATTATTCTATCTATCAAAATGAGGGGGGTTGGTGTGAAATAAAAACTAAAAAATGCAATCCAAATTTAATTAAGCAGTTAAAAGGATTTATTCCTCATATTATCATTAGTAACAACATTTTTGAATATATTGAAAAAAAATTAGTTAAAATGGGTAAAAAGATAACATTTGCTGAAAGTTGCACAGGCGGATTGATAGCTTCCTATTTTACAAAAGTTTCTGGAAGTAGTGCTGTTTTTGATGGGAGTGTTGTTACTTATGCAAATGAGATAAAGTCTGAATGGTTGGGAGTTGATAATAAAACTTTGGCTAAATTTGGAGCGGTGAGTGAAGAGGTTGTTTTACAGATGTTGTTAGGTGTTTTGGAGATAAGTAAAAGTGATTATGCCATTGCTGTGAGTGGGGTGGCTGGTCCAACAGGTGGAACAAAAGAGAAACCGGTCGGCACAGTTTTTATTGGAGTTGGAGATAGAGATGGGAACTATTTTGTTGAAAGATTGCAATTAAAGGGAAGTAGAGAACAGATACAATATCAAACATTGATGAATTCAATTAGATTATTATTGAACTCTTTTAGAGAGTTTGAAAGGGAGTAGAAGAGAGCTTCTCTCTCCTTTTTATCTTATTACATCTATATAATTGTTTTTATATTTAACATAGTTTTCAGCATTTTTATAGATAGATTTAACCTCCTCTTCTGTTAATTCTCTTACAACTTTTGCAGGACTACCTATAATTAGACTTCGAGGAGGGAATTTTTTATTTTTAGTTACCAAACTTCCCGCTCCTACGATGCTTTCATCTCCAATCTCTGCTCCGTCTAAAATTGTAGCACTCATTCCAATTAAACAAGCATTTCCAATTTTGCATCCGTGCAACATAACTTTGTGAGCTATTGTTACATCATCTCCTATTATAGTAGGGTATCCGTCTCCAATTTTTTTCTCTTTTTTAAAATGAGTAACATGAATCATTGACATATCTTGAACAGAGGTTCTTGCTCCTATTCTAATATAATGAACATCTCCTCTTATAACACAACCAAACCAAACACTACTATCTTCTCCAATCTCAACATCTCCAACAATATCCGCACTTGGTGCAATCCAAGCACTATTTGCTATTTTTGGAAAATCGTCTTTATATCTTAAAATCATCTTTTTCTCCTTTATTTTAGAATTGAGTGTAATTTATTTCCTTTTTTCATCCATTTGTATAGTTTTTTATATTGCCCTTTTTTTATCATCTTTTTGGCCTTTTTTAACTCTTTTTGAAACTCATCTATTGAATCTAACAGATTCTCTTGATTGCTTTCAAATATCTCTTTCCACATTGTTGGATTGCTTTTTGCTAACCTTGACATCGATTTAAATCCACCCGCTGCAAGGGCTACAATATGCTCTTTATCCTCCTGTTTTAGGACAGAATTGGCAAGAGAGTAACTTACAATGTGAGGCATATGAGATATAAAGGCCGCATGTCTATCGTGCTCAGATGAACTCATAATTTTTATATTCATTTTGAGTTGTTCAAAAAGCCCCAAAGCTACATTTGTTTGATGTATGCCACTCTCCTCAATATCGCACATTACCATAATTTTATTTTCATATAGGTTGTATAGTGCCGATTTTGGTCCGGAAAATTCAGTTCCTGTCATTGGATGAGAGGCTACAAGATTTTTTCTTATGTTTGGAGGACATCTTTTTACAATCTCCTCTTTTGTTGAGCCAAAATCTATGATAGTAGTGTTCTCAGGGAGAGATAGTTTTGATAATTTTTCTAAAGCCTCAATTATTCCACATATTGGAATTGCTAAAACAATCACATCACATTTTACAAGCTCTTCAAACTCTATAATTTTATTAACAAGATTAAGTTTTAAGGCTTCCTTTTGATGTTTTTTGTTATTATCAACTCCATATATCTCTTTTACATCACAAAATAGTTTGCAAGCCAAAGCAAAACTCCCTCCCATCAATCCTAATCCAACAACACCTAATCTCATATTATCCTCCATTCTTTTTCTAAGCTTCCCGCTTAATTGTTATGATTATATCAAATTTTGGTATAATTATTGCCATTTTTTATAAAAAGGTTGATAAGAATGAAGAGGTTACTATTTTTAGCACCAATAATTTTATTAGCAGATAATCAAATTGTAAATAAAATAGAATTTATTGGATTAAAACACTTGTCTCCAATTACAGCAAAAGAGATATCTTTAATTCAGAGTGGAGATTCTCTAAACTTAGAGAAGGTTGATAAAACGATTAAGAAATTTTATAGTTATAACTATTTTAAACAGATAAAAGCTGAGTATAAAGATGGTGTATTGATTTACAAATTTACAGAAAAACCAGCAATTTTGAAAATAGAGTATAAAAATGTATCTACTGATTTAAAAGAGATTCTTAAAGATAAAATTAAAAAGGGAATGATATTTTCAGAGCAAAAATTGGAAGAGATTAAAAACTTTATAGTTAATTATTATGATGCAAAAGGGGAGTTTAATACCATTGTTGTTTTCGATAAAAAAAGAGTTGGAAATGGAATTATTTTAACTATCAATATCAATAAGGGGGAATCGATTGTTATTGATAAGTTGAAGTTTTATGGAGTGAAGAAGGAGAAAGTTTCTGATATCAAAGAAGAGCTGATTAACAAAGATAGAGACCCGCTGTGGTGGCTTCCTTTTATGAATAGTGGAGAGTTTCATATTCAGGGATTATTAACAGACTCTCAATCTATAAAAAACTACTATCTTTCAAAAGGGTATTTAGATGTTGAGGTTTCTCAACCCTTCTTTGTGGCAAATTTTGATTCCAATAAAGGGGAGTTGGAGTATAAAGTTAAAGAGGGGGTAAGATATAGAGTTGGAAAGGTTTCAATTTCAGTAGAAGATAATCAAGAGGTAAAGTTGGACAATTATTACTCTGATTTGCATCTTATTGGTGGGTTCTATTTTAATGTTAATAGATTAAGAAAGGATATTTCTCTTTTAAAAAGGGCGGTTGCTGATTTGGGATATGCTTATGTAAAAGTTTATCCAGATATTAAGAAAAGAGATAATAATGTAGTTGATGTTACTTATAAAATAGTTACAGGGAAAAAGGTTTATATTTCAGATGTAGAGATAGAGGGAAATTCAAAAACATTGGATAGAGTTATTCGTAGAAATATCTATTTGGCTCCAAACTATCTCTACTCTTTGACAGATAAAGAGGATACTATTAACTCTCTGAAAAGAACAGGTTATTTTGATGATGTTCAATTGGAGGAGATTCCTATTGATGATACCCATATGAAAATTTTAGTTAAAGTAAAAGAGGGGCTAACTGGAAGTTTAAGAGCGGGTATCAGTTGGAATAGTTATTCTAAATTTGGTTTTAATGTGAATGTTAGTGAAAAAAATATCTTTGGAAGTGGTCAGAGTTTATCTTTGGATTTTGAAAAATCATCTGCGACAACAAAATACTCAGTTACTCTAAAAAACCCAAGGGTTTTAGATAGTAACTATTTTCTTTCAACATCTGTTTATAACAACGATTTTGAGGGGTACTCATATGATTCAAACAGACAGGGTATCTCATTTACAACAGGTAGAAAAATAACAAGACACTCATCTGCATCTATCACCTATGGATATGAACATCTAAAATTATCAAATATAGAGGATGACACAGTTGATTATTATAAAGAGAATAGTATAAAAAGTTATATTCAACCATCTATTGGATTTAATAATACAGATGATTATTGGTTTCCACAAAATGGAGTTAGTTTGTCTGCCTCTTTACAATATGCGGGACTTGGAGGAGACCAAAAATTCACAAAAGAGAATGGATTAGCTAAATTTTTCTATTCATTAGAGAATAAGTTTGATATAACTACAATTTTGAAATATAAATTTAAAATCGGATTTATTCAAGATAGAGGTTATCTTCCTATCAATGAAAAGTATTATTTAGGAGGATTAGGAACCGTTAGAGGATATGATTATGGCTCTATCTCTCCAAAAGATAAAACAGGAGATAGCATTGGAGGAAAACAGATGATGTTAAACTCAGTAGAGTTGTCATTGCCGGTTAGTATTAAAAAGAAGATGTGGTTAAGTCTGTTTGTGGATAATGGTAGAGTTGGAGAGAATAGTATGAATATAGTTAGAAACTCTTATGGAGTAAGTTTTGATTGGATAACCCCTATTGGGCCGTTAAACTTCACTTGGGCTTGGCCAATTGGAGAGAAAGAGGGAGATGATACAAGAAAGTTTGAGTTTTCAATTGGTAGTGGTTTTTAAAAATGATATAATTCGGTCAAAAAATTTATTAAAAAGAAGGAGAAGATAGTGGGTTTAGAGTATTATGAAATACTTCAAGTATCAAAAAGTGCAACAAAAGCTGAGATAAAAAAGGCATTCAGAAAATTGGCTATGAAATATCACCCAGATAAAAATCCGGGAGATAAAGAAGCCGAAGAGATGTTTAAAAAGATAAATGAAGCATATGAGGTTTTGAGTGATGATAAGAAGAGAGCAATCTATGATAGATATGGAAAAGCGGGATTGAATGGAGAAACAGGAGGTAGTTCAGGTTTTGGCGGATGGGAAGATATTTTTGAAACATTTTTTGGCTCAAAAGGCAGAAGAAAAAGAGAGAGAACTCCGGAATATAATTTAGATATTTTGTATCAGTTGGAGATAGATTTTAAAGAGGCGGTTTTCGGAACAAAAAAAGAGATAGAGTTTGAGTATTTTCAGATATGTAACAAATGTAATGGAACGGGGGCTAAAAAGTCCCACACTTGTCCAGTTTGTAATGGGGCGGGAGAGATTTTTGTTAGACACGGATTTATGAGTATCTCTCAAACTTGCCCAGAGTGTAAAGGAAGGGGAACTATTATTGATGAGTATTGTGATGAGTGTAAAGGAGCGGGATATAAAGTTGTAAAAGATAAAGTTGAAATAACTTTACCAGCAGGAATTGATAGTGGAATGACTATGAGAGTGGCAGGTAGAGGAAATGAGGATTTTGAAAGAAGAAGAGGAGACCTTTATGTAGAGGTTGATGTTAAAGAAGATAAGGTATTTAAAAGAGTAAAAAATGATGTTTATGTGGAGGTTCCACTATTTTTTACAAGTGCTATTTTAGGAGATAAAATCATAATTCCTACTTTAAATGGAGAGAAGGAGTTGGAGATAAAACCTCATACAGAAGATGGAACTAAATATCTTTTTAAAGGCGAAGGAATACCAGATGTGCATAGTGGAATAAAAGGCAATCTGATTGCGGTTTTAAAAATTGTATATCCAACTAAGTTAAATGAGGAGCAGAGGGAGTTATTGGAAAAACTTCATAAATCTTTTGGAAAAGAGGTTCATCCTCACAAATCTATCTTTGAAGAAGCTATTGAGAAGGTTAAAGGATGGTTTAAGTGATAGAGTTTTGGAATCATATCTATGAGCATTTTAATCCCATAGCCTTCTCTATTTTTGGTTTTAAGGTTCATTGGTATGGAATAATGTATATATTGGCACTTTTAGTTGCTCTATATGTTGCGAAATATCTTGTTAAAAAGGATAACCTATCTATCAGTGAGCAAATTTTAGATGACTACTTTATTTGGGTAGAGGTGGGAGTTATTTTAGGTGCAAGGATAGGTTATTTTATCTTCTATGTTCCAGATAATAGTTACTACTTTTTGCATCCGTGGGAGATGTTTAATCCCTTTTCAAATGGAGAGTTTGTAGGAATTAGGGGAATGAGTTACCACGGGGCGGTGATAGGATTTGCCATAGCGACCATTCTTTACTCTAAAATAAAGAGAGTTGATTTATGGGAGTTGTTAGATATTGTTGCAGTGGCTGTTCCAGCGGGATATCTGTTTGGACGAATTGGTAACTTTTTAAATCAGGAGTTGATTGGAAGAGTTACAGAAGTTCCGTGGGGTATCTATGTTGCAGGGCAATTAAGACACCCCTCTCAGTTGTATGAAGCTTTTATTGAGGGATTCTTTCTATTTATAATTCTTTTCCTATATAGAAAACGAAAAAAATTTAAGGGAGAGTTAATCGCTTTATATATGATTTTGTATGGATTGTTTAGAAGTTTTTGCGAACTTTTTAGAGAGCCAGACCCTCAGTTAGGATTTATTTTTGCCCATTTTACAATGGGAGAGTTGTTAAGTTTTGTAATGATATTGGCAGGATTTTCAATTTATATTATAAAATTTAGACAATTTAGTTACAATTCAAAAAAAAAATACTATAATAACAGAAACAAAAAATAGAAAAAAGGAATAAAAAGTGAAACCAAATCATTTAGAAGATTTAAAGTTGGAGAATATAGGTAACATTATTTATAATCCAAGTTATGATAAGCTAATAGATGAAACTTTGAAGAGAGGAGAGGTTGCGGAAACGAGTTTGGGAGCAACTGCTGTTGATACCGGTATTTTTACAGGAAGAAGTCCAAAAGATAAATACTTCGTAAAACAACCGCCGAGTGAAAAACATATTGCTTGGGGAGATATAAATCAACCTATCTCAAAAGAGGTGTTTGAGCATTTACTTGATATTTCAAGAAAAGAGTTATCAAATAGTGATTTATATATAGTAGATGTTTTTACAGGAGTCGGAAATAGTAGAAGAGCTATTAGATTTGTAACTAAAACAGCTTGGCAAGCACATTTTGTAACAAATATGTTTGTTGTTCCGACAGAGGAGGAGTTAAAAGAGTTTAAACCAGATTTCACTTTTTATGTAGCGAGCGGTGTAAAAAATGATAAGTGGAAAGAGCAGGGATTAAATAGTGAAGTTTTTATCGCTTTTAACATTGAAGAAAACATAGCGGTAATGGGTGGAACTCTTTATGGTGGAGAGATGAAAAAAGGTATCTTCACAATGATGAACTATTGGCTTCCTCTTGAAGGAAAACTATCTATGCATTGTAGTGCAAATATAGGAAAAGATGGTGATGTGGCTCTATTCTTTGGACTGAGCGGAACAGGGAAAACTACATTATCAACAGACCCAGAAAGAAAGTTAATAGGTGATGATGAGCATGGATGGGATGATGAAGGAGTGTTTAACTTTGAGGGAGGTTGTTATGCAAAAGTAATCAATCTTGACCCAAAAAGTGAGCCAGAGATTTATGGAGCAATCAAAAGAGGTGCTCTACTTGAAAATGTTGTGATTAAAGATAATGGTGATGTTGATTTTGCAGATGGAAGCAAAACAGAGAATACAAGAGTTTCATATACAATAGAGCATATAGAAAATCATGAATGCACTTTAAAAGGAGGGCACCCTAAAAATATCATCTTTTTAACAGCGGATGCTTTTGGAGTATTGCCACCAGTTTCAAAACTTACAAAAGAGCAGGCTATGTATTACTTTTTAAGTGGATATACTGCAAAAGTGGCAGGAACAGAAAGAGGTATTACAGAGCCAGTTGCAACATTTAGTGCTTGTTTTGGAGAGCCTTTTTTACCTTTACATCCAACAGATTATGCTAAACTGCTTGGTGAAAAAATTGATAAACATCAAGTAAATGTTTATCTTGTTAATACAGGTTGGACAGGTGGTCCATATGGAGTTGGTAAAAAAATGAGCATAAAAGACACAAGAGCATGTATCAATGGAATTTTAAATGGAAGCATAAATGAGGCTGAATTTGAAACTTTACCAGTTTTTGACCTACAAATTCCAAAAGAGTTAGAGGGAGTAGCAGATAATAATGTTTTAAATCCTCGAAACACTTGGGAAGATAAAGAGGCTTATGATGCTCAATTAAAAAAATTAGCTGATATGTTTATTAAAAACTTCGCAAGATATGAAGGGGCAAAAAATAGTGATATCTACAAAAAAGCGGGGCCACAACTTTAACCCCTTTTTCTCCTTTTTCTTTTTTTAAACATTTTTAACTTTAAGGAGTATAGTTGCACTATTCTCTAAAATAGAAGCCTTTTTTGCCAACTCTTTTAAATCTCTATCAAACAGATAAGCTCCATATCCTTGAATAATAAACACATTTTCATTAAACATCTTTGGATAGATAATTTTTTCAATCTCCTCGTTTATATTGTTTATATTTTCGATTTCATAAATCTCCTTTGCTCCTATCACTTTTTTACCATAGAAATCCAAAGGCTTGAATTTATGATGATAAAGACTATAAGTTACCAAATTGATTGGGAAGATATGAGCTATACATTTTGCAGTTGATATCCTTTGATAAATATGTGAATGGATATGTATATCGTGACTTGCCTCTTTCCAAGAAAGGTCCTCTTTATAATGAACCTCTGTAAATATATCTTTCTCAGTAAATATAATATCTCGTTTATTGATAATAAATCTATCATTTTCTGTTCTTACAGAGAATGAAGTTTGGTATGTATGGAATAAACCCTTTTGAAAAAGAGTATCGAGTATAAGTTCATAATCTTTTTTTATAGTTTCTTTCATTTATCTTTCCTATTTTTTTGAATTTGTCATAGATTAGACATTTATATTTGATATAATTTTATCAAAAAAAGGTCATTTATTGAATACTATTCCTCATATTCCTGTTTTATTAGATGAAGTTGTAGATATATTTTCTCCTTTGCAGAAGTGGGACGAGGGCTATTTTATTGATTGCACTTGTGGTTTTGGTGGTCATAGTGAGGCTATTTTAATAAATTATCCACAGATAAAACTTTTAGCAATTGACCAAGATATAGAAGCTTTAAACTTTTCTAAAAAGAGATTGGAGAAATTTGGTGATAGAGTGCAATTTTTTCATTCCAGAGCCTCAGAAGTTTTAAATCAGTTTAAAGATATGCCGATAAGAGGTATATTGGCAGATATAGGAGTGAGTAGTTTTCAATTAGATGAAAGAGAGAGAGGTTTCAATTTTGAGGGTGAGACCTTAGATATGAGAATGAATCGCTCTCAACAATTTAGTGCAAAAGATGTAGTAAATTACTACTCTGTTACTCAGTTGGAAACTATTTTTAAAGTTTATGGAGAGGAGAGATTTGCTAAAAAGATAGCAGAAAAAATTGTAGAAAGAAGAAAGGAGAAAAAATTCGAAACTTCAAAAGAGTTAGCTCAATTTATTGAAACTTTTGTGCCTCGAAGGAAGATACACCCTGCTACTCAAATTTTCCAAGCTATTAGAATAGAAGTTAATTCAGAATTGGAGGAGTTGGAGGCTGTTTTAGAAAAATCTCTAAACATTGCACAAAAAGGGACGATACTATCTATAATTACCTTCCACTCTTTGGAAGATAGAATTGTTAAACAAAAATTCAAAGAGTGGGCGAAAAGATGTATCTGTCCAGCAGATGCTTTTAGATGCGAGTGTGGAGGTAATAATGAGAAGGGGAAAATTATTACTAAAAAGCCAATAGTTGCATCACAGAAGGAGCTGTCATTAAATCCAAGGAGCAGAAGTGCAAAGTTAAGAGCTTTTTCATTTAAAGGGGAAGAGTAAGGGGGATTGAATGGAAATAGAATATAGAGAGAGAGAGGCCTTATTAGAGGATTTAGATAGAGTTTTTATTATTGATGAAAATATCAACTTAACAGCAGTTTTGGTTACAGCTTTTGTTATTATAGTTGTTTTGTTTCTATTTATTCCAAAAATTTATCTTTCAAATCATATCTATTTGACCTCTCTCAATATAGATAGATTAGAAAAAAGTTATTTTGCTTTAAAATTTGAAAATGATGTTTTAAGAGAGAAAATTCAAAAAATAAAATATAAAAATGGAGTAAATCATTGAGATTTTTTATAGATAGGGCGGTTTTAACTCACACAATTTTTTTGATTCTTATCTTTTTATCAATTTTATCTTATCAGAGAGTTGCGAAGGAGTTGTTTCCTCCTTCTACTCTTGACAAAATTATGATAACGGGTGCTTATGCGGGAGCAAGTAGCGATACATTAAATAAGATAGCAGTAACTCCCATTGAGGATAGAATTAAAAATTATGCTGAGGTTAGTTCAGTTGAATCTGTTATTTTGAATGGAAGTTTTTCTATTGTTGCAGATATTAAGCCGAACAACGACCTTACAAGTTTGTTGAGTGATTTTAAGAGCGAAGTTAGTCAAATTCGTTCCAATTTGCCATCTGATATGAGTGAGCCGTCTGTTTCAATTGTCAAAAAAGCTTTTCCTTTAATTACAGTTACTATTGCAGGAGATATAGATAAATTTAAGTTGTTAGATATTGCTAATAAACTTAAAGAGAGACTTTTAGTTTTAAAAGAGCTTTCAAAAATTCAAATTGACGGGGATGGAGATAGAGAGTTATCTATCACTCTCAACTCAGATAAGATAGAGGCCTTGGGATTGGATAAAACTCAGGTGCTTTCCGTCCTTTCATCCATCTCCTCAATTACTCCTATTGGAAAGGTAGAGGATACAACTCAATACTATCTCTCTATGAAAAATATAAAAGATATTGACAAAATAAGAAACATTAAGCTTAATATAGGTGGAAAGAGTGTAAGGTTGGGGGATATTGCAACTTTAAGTTATGATATTGAAACCCCTTCAACTCTCGGAAAGTTTAATGGGGTGAAAGATGTTTCTCTAACTATCAAAAAGGGAGAGAGTGGAGATGCTATTGCTTTAAGTAAAAGAATTAGAAAGATAACAAAGGAGTTTTCAAAACATTATCCGAAGTTAAAATTTGGCTTTAGTATGGATACATCTGTATGGGTTAAAAACAGATTGAATACGGTTGTTTCCAATATAGTGTTTGGTCTGATTTTGGTCTTTTTTGCTATGTGGATATTTATAAATAGAAGAATCTCTTTTGTTGTTTCAATAGGAATACCTACCTCGTTTGCTATCGCACTCCTATTTTTAGATTATTTGGATTTTAGTTTAAATCTTTTATCTATGTTGGGAGCTTTAATTGCTCTTGGAATGATTGTAGATGAAGCGATTGTTGTAGCTGAAAACATTCAAAGACATTTAGAGATGGGGAAAGATAGAGTTTCCGCCGCAATCGATGGGACCAAGGAGGTGTTTTGGCCAGTTTTAGCGAGTGCTATGACTACAATTTTTGCCTTTTTGCCACTTTTGATGATAAAGGGAGAGATAGGAATTTTTTTAAAAATTATTCCCGTTATGATAACTATTCTAATTTTATCAAGTGTTTTGGAAGCTTTTATCTTTTTGCCATTGCACTCAAAAGAGATGTTATTAGCCGGAGATAGTAAAAAAGAGATATGGGACAAGATAGATTTGGGATATAAAAAGGTGTTGCATCTTCTTTTAAAATATCGATATTTTTCTATTCTTCTATTTTTAGTGGGAATCCCTTTTTTAATTGTCGCGGGAATGAAACACTCTAAATTTCAACTATTTCCAGATTTTGATACAACTCAGATTTATGTAAAGGGGAGTTTTGATTCAAACAATACCATTTATGATACATTTAAAAATGTTTCTAAAATAGAAAATGTTTTAAAAAAGGAGTTAGGAGGGAATGATATAAAAAGTTTTACAACTATTGTTGGAATGAAATTAAATGGAAAAAGTAATATAGATTCAGCACCAAATAATTTTCATATTTTTGTGGATTTATATGATAGAGTGCCTAATGATTTTTATAATAAATATATCGCTCCTTTAATAATGCCGGTTGCTTCAAATCCAGAGGATGTTAGAAGGGTTAAAAGTGCTCAGCAGTTGGCAAAAGAGTTGCAAGAGAAGTATAAAAAAATGGGGATTAAAATGGCAGATTTAAGTGTTGAAGTTCCAAGGGCAGGAATGGTCAAGAGTGATATTCTTATCTCTTTAACTGAAACTAATAACTCAAAATTGGTGGCTGATATTGCAAGGGTTAAAAGAGAGTTAGAAAAGATAAAAGGAGTTCATTCTATTTATGATGATGCTACCCTTGGAGCAAAGCTTTTAAAAATAGAGATAAATGGATATGGGCAGGAGTTAGGATTTACTCAGCAAAATATCGTTTCTCAACTTAGAGGTTATTTTAGTGATGGGGAGTTTGGAAAAACTATCGATAAAGAGGTTATAAAAATTAGATTGAAAGATATAGATAAAGATAGATTTAGGTTTCTTGAAAATTTTAGAGTTGTAGTTCCAAATAGTGGAAAAGAGATTTTATTATCGGAGATAGCAAATTTTTATATTGAAAATAATTTTAAAAAGTTGAATAAATATGACGGAGTGTTAGCAAAATCTGTATATGCTAATTTAGATAAAAAAGTTATTACCACAGCAGAGGTTTATAAAAAGATAGCCCCATTGCTTAATCAATTGAGAAGTGAGGGAGTTAAAGTTACAATAGGAGGGGCTAAAAAGGTTAGTAAAGAGTTTATGAGAGATATTAAGTTTGCGGGAATTGTTGCAATTGTTTTAATTTTTATAACACTTGTTGCAATGTTTAACTCTGTTTTGTTACCATTTGTAGTTATCTCAGTTATACCTCTTTCATTTTTGGGAGTGATTATTGGAAATATGATTATGCATATGAATTTCACAATGATAGGAATGATTGGAGTTGTTGGACTTGCAGGGATTGTTGTAAATGACGGGATTATTATGATTGACTTTTTGAAAGATGTTAAAAACAGAGAGGAGTTAGAGGAAAAAGCTTCTTTTAGAGTTAGACCAATTCTTTTAACATCTGTTACAACTATTTTAGGTTTGGCCACTCTAATTTTTTACCCTTTTGGTCAATCAGTAATACTTCAACCTCTCGCGATTGCAATAGGATTTGGTTTAGCCTTTTCAACTATTTTAAATCTTTTCTATTTACCGCTATTTTTTGCTATACTTAGAAAAATAAAATAGATTAAAGGAGATATTATTAAAAGAGTGTATTTCAAAACATTTGGGTGTAGAACAAATATATATGACACTGAATTGATGAAGCAGGTAGCAGAGGGGAAATATCTTATAGTTTCAAAAGAGGAGGAAGCGGAGATAGTTGTTGTAAATTCTTGCACTGTAACTAACTCAGCAGACAAAAATTTGAAACACTATTTAAATAGAAATAGAGATAAAAAAATTTTTTTAACCGGTTGTGGAGCTCACTCTATTGGAGAGAAGCTGTTTGAAGAGGGTAAAGTGTTTGCAGTTTTTGGACATAGAGAGAAGGAGCAAATATCTAACCTTTTAGAAAGAGAAGCCCCATTTATTGAAGTTGGAGAATTGGATTTTATCAATAGTAAAATTGTAACTAATATAGGTGATAGAAGTAGGGCTTTTATAAAAATTCAGGAAGGGTGTGATTTTGATTGTGGTTATTGTATTATTCCAAAGGTAAGGGGTAAAGCGAGAAGTATGCCGGAGGATAAGATGTTAGAGCAGATAAGAATTTTGAGTTCCAATGGGTTTGGAGAGTTTGTCTTAACAGGTATAAATATGGGAAGTTATGGAAAGGACAGCAACACTTCTTTATCTGAGTTACTTTTAAAGATTTTTAAAATTAGAGGAGTAAAAAGAGTTAGACTTGGAAGTTTAGAACCTTCTCAAATTGATGAAAAATTTCTTTCTATTTTAGACAATCCTATTTTAGAGAGACATCTTCATATAGCTTTACAATATGCTGATGATAGAATGTTGAGAATAATGAAAAGAAGAAATAGAGTTAAAAGCAGTTTAGCTCTTTTTGAAAAGTTGGCGGAGAAGGGATTTGCCCTCGGAACAGATTATATTGTGGGTCATCCCGGAGAGAGTGAGGAGATTTTTGAAACCGGTTTTCAAAATCTACAAAAGTTTCCTTTAACACATATTCATATTTTTAACTACTCTCCAAGAGACGGAACCCATTCTGCAACTTTAAAACAGGAAGTAAATGGGGTTGAGGTAAAAGATAGACATAAAAAAATTGAAAACTTGATTAAGGATAAGAGTTTGGAATTTCGTAAAAGAGAACGAGAGAAAGGAACTCCTTTAAAAGTGTTGGTAGAAAATTATAAAGAGGGTTATTATCAAGGTTTTGACCAATTTTTTAATAAAATTTTGATAAAATCACAAACAGATTTAACTCATCAATGGGTAACAATCAATAATTATCAAGTGGAGGATTTAAATTATGCAGAGTGGTAAAGATATGAATAGTAACAAGCCCTTAAATATCATCTTAATTGTTTTATTTGCGATAATAGTTGTTTCTATGATGGCAGGGAGTTATAGTTTTGATAATTTGTTAAATGACCTTATCGCGGGTTTTGTTGTATTTGGTTTTTTTGTTTTAATCATATTTTTGATAAAAAAGTTTGCTTCTCCTCAAAACTTTTCACAACCCCCTCAACCACAGATGCAGTTTGAGGAGTTTGACAAGGATTTTGTAATTTCACCTCAAAAGTCAGATGTTACATTTAAAGATGTTGCAGGAATAAGTGAAGTGAAAGAGGAGTTAGTTGAGATAGTGGATTTTTTAAAAAATCCAGAAAAGTATAAAAAGTTTGGAATTAAGTTGCCAAAAGGGGTGCTGTTAGTTGGTCCTCCGGGAGTTGGGAAAACATTGATAGCCAAAGCGGTTGCCGGAGAAGCGGGAGTTCCCTTTTTCTATCAGAGTGGGGCAAGTTTTGTTCAAATGTTTGTTGGAGTTGGAGCTCAAAGAGTAAGACAACTTTTCTCAAAGGCCAAAGCGGTCGCTCCGGCTATTATCTTTATTGATGAGATTGATGCCATAGGTAAGAGTAGGGGTGCTTTAAGAAATGATGAAAGAGAAGCAACCTTAAATCAACTTTTGACAGAGATGGATGGATTTGAAAAGAGTGAGGGAGTTATTGTTATTGGAGCTACAAATAAGGTTGATTTACTTGATGATGCTTTATTGAGAGCAGGAAGGTTTGATAGAAGAGTTTATGTAGAACTTCCGGGATTGAAAGATAGAGAGGAGATATTAAAAATTTATTTAAGAGATAAACCTTTTAAGGGAGATATAACAGAAATAGCCAAAATGACTGTTGGATTTAGTGGAGCTTCATTGGCAAGTTTGGTTAATGAAGCGAGTATTTATGCTCTAAATCATAATAAGGAGTATATCTCAAATGAAGACTTTTTGGCTGTAAAAGATAAGGTTTTAATTGGTAAAAAGAAAATTTTATCATATACAGAAGAGGAGAAAAAGGTATTATCTTATCATCAAGCCGCAAAAGCGGTTGTTGCAAGATGGTTAGAGGTTGATTTTGAAAAGATGAGTTTAGTAAAAGATGATTTTAAAGAGATAGATAGAGAGTTGGTTAGCAAAAGTGAAATGGAAGCTAAACTTCAAGTATATTTGAGTGGAATGGTATGTGTTGAAGATATTTTTAAAGAGAAATACTCTAATGTTGCAGATGATATAAAAAAAGCAAAAAAGATAGCTCATCGAATGATTGAAGAGTATGGAATGGGAAATAAACTGATTCCAACTCAGGCGGAAATAGAGGATGTTTTAAACGATGCTCTATCTAAAACAAAAATTTTATATCTCTCTCAAAAAGAGATTATTTTAAAAGTTCAGAGTGAGTTATTAGAAAAAGAGGTTATCACAAAAGAGAGAGTAAAGGAACTTTTTGATGAGGTTTTATAGTGGTTTTGGTTTTTGGAATGAAAAAGAGTTGTTTAAAGAGTATTTGGAGGAGGGGGAGTTTGTTGTAGCAGGATTTAGTTATGGGGCTCAAAAAGCTTTAATAGATGCGGTCCATACTTCAAAAAGAGTGGATAAATTGCAGTTACTATCTCCAGCCTTTTTCAATTTGAATAGCAAGGCTGTTAATTTACAACTAAATGCTTTCAGAAAAGATAAAGAGAGTTATTGTAAAAAATTTCGAGAAAAACTTTTTTATCCTTTGCCTAAAAGTGGAGTGGAAAACTATTTTGATGAATGTTTTTTGGAGGATTTGGAGGAGATGTTTAATTTTAATTGGGGACTTATGGAGCATCTGAATAGAAAGATAAAAGTTGAGGTTTTTATTGGAGCCGAAGATAAAATTATCGATGTAAAAAAAGCAGTTCAATTCTTTAAAAGATATGGAGATATCTATCTTTTTAAAGAGTTAGGACATCTACTATAAAAAAATAAAGGAGATAGGGATGATAGTAATTTCAACACTTTTGATAGCAATAGCAAATATATTAAATATGGTGATTAGTTTGTATATATGGATAGTGATTATTTCAGCACTTATCTCTTGGGTAAGACCGGACCCATATAATCCAATTGTTCAGTTTTTATATAAAGCAACTGAGCCTGTTTATGTTTTAATGAGAAGGTATATCCCTACAAATTTTGGAGGGTTTGATGTGGCCCCTTTGATTTTATTGCTATTATTGCAATTTATTCAACTGTTTTTTGTAAATCTACTTTTTAGATTGGCTAACTCTTTATGATAGAAAAGTTTTTTCTACTTATTCTCTTTTTTATTTCAATGGGGTGGGGGATACCTTCATTAGATAAAGTTTTACACTATCCACCTTCCTATTATCGGGATTATTGGTTAATTCAATATCTTAAAAGGAGTTCGGACCCTGGTTTGGCTGAAAAAATCTACAAGAGTATTACACACAAAAAGCCATTTCATCTAAAATTGGTGGCTAAAAAAAATCCTAAATATAAAAAAGTTTATGAGTGTAGAAATGTAAATAATAGAAATTGGAGAAGAGTATCTGTTAAATGTATTTTGAGAAATGGATTTAATTTTAACTATTTGAGGAGAATGAGTAATAATGAAATTGTGGCTCTTTTAAATTACCTTCCAACTTCCACTATTAAAAAGGAGATATCGATAGTTTTTAATAAAAATTATAAAAAGGCTTTTAAAAATCCCAAAATTTTTTATGATATCTTTCTCTCTATAATGCCAAATGTAGAAATACCAAAAATCTATCTTAACAATTTGGCAAAAGATAGGCGATTTGGAAGGTTCCTTTCAGTTGTTGTTAGAAAAAGGAATAAAAATAGATTACAAAAAGCTTTGTTGCATCTGCATTATCAAGAGGTGAAAGATGAGTATAAATTTGATTTGGCTTTAAATGCAATTAGAGCCAATCGAGAAAATTTAGCAATTAAAATTTTGAAATCTAAAAGAGTGAAAGATAATAGAGACCTATTTTGGCTCTATCTATTGAGTGAGAATAGAAAATATGCTGAAAAATTGTTAAATAATAGAAGATTGGATTTTTATACTCTCTATATTTATGAGCAGTTTAATAAAAAATATGTTATAGATGAGGTGGAAGTTTATAATACAACTTTACCTCAGTATGATATCAATAACCCATTAGATGTAATTAAGTTTTATAGAGATAGAGCAAGTTGTAAAGATTATCTTCAATTTATGGATAAGTTGGATAATGAAAAAACTTTGCCTTTAAAAGCACTGCTTTTGGATAAGGTTTATAATTATCAAAAAAACTTCTATATTATGCCTAAATATAAGTTAGATGATTTAACTCCGTCTGCAAAAGCACTCTTTTATGCGATTGCTCGACAGGAAAGTAGATTTATTCCAGCTCAAACAAGTAAAAGTTATGCAATTGGTTTGATGCAACTTATGCCATTTTTGATTAGAAGTTTTAGACCAAAAGAGAGTATGGAGCAGTTTTGGAGAGATGAGGTTAATGTAAAATATGCAAAAAAATATCTTTTGTGGTTAATTTCTAAACTTGGTAATAATCCGCTTTTTATAAGTTATGCCTATAATGGGGGATTGGGATTTGTTCAGAGAAAAGTTATCCCATATTTTAAATATAAAGGTAATTATGAGCCTTTTTTGAGTATGGAGATGATTCCATATAGCGAAACAAGAGAGTATGGAAAAAAGGTTTTAACAAACTATGTTGTCTATATGAAATTGTTAGATGAGAAAACTTCTCTACATAAATTATTAAAAAAGTTGGTTTATATTGATTCAAGTCAATGACTTCTCTCTTCCAACTCTATATAATTCTAACAATAAATAATAGTTACCAAAGGAGAGAAAAATGGGATTATTCGATTTTTTAACAGGAAGTGAGAAGGAATGTAGTCAAAAAGATTGCCATCCAAAGATGTTTTGTTATCAGTGTGAGATGAGTATGCCAGAGGGTTGTGGTGCTCATGGACAAGAGATAGGAATTTGTGGTAAAACTGCTACAAAAGCAAGACTTCAAGATTTAATGGTTTTTGGATTAAAAGGTTTATCAGCATATAGAGAGCATGCAAGAGAACTTATTGATATGAATCCAAATGCTGAGGATTTAAAAACATTGATTGAAATTGATGATGTAATGAGTGAAACTTTATATTTTACTTTAACAAATGTAAATTTCAACTTTGATGAGCATATTGCTCAACTTATGAAAGTTGGAAATGCAGGTGTTAAAGTTATGGACTTGTTAAGTGGAGGACATACAAACACATTGGGAGTTCCAACACCAGTTGAGGTAACTCAAAATAAAGCAGAAGGAAAAGGTATCTTAATTTCAGGACATAATCTTGATATGTTACACAAATTACTTACAAGAATTGAGGAGAGAGGATTAAGTGATAAAATCAATGTATATACTCACTCAGAGATGTTACCGGCTCATGCATATCCAGAACTTAGAAAATTTAAAAACTTAAAAGGAAACATTGGTAAAGCTTGGTTTGACCAAACAGATGTTTTCTCTAAATGGAATGGAACTTGTGTTGTAAATACAAACTGTATCGTTCCACCAGAAAAATCAAAAAAAGTGGCTAACTATATTGATAGACTTTATACTTATAAAATCGTTGGAATTGAGGGTGCTAAAAAAATTGAAAATGATAACTTTGACCCTTTAATTGACCAAACATTAGAGTTACCAGATGTTACAGGATTTGATAGTGATGAAACATTGGTAACAGGACACCACTATAAAACAATTTTAACATTAGCACCACAAATTTTAGATGCAATTAAATCTGGTAAAATCAAAAGATTTTGGGTAATTGCAGGATGTGATGCACCGGGTAAAGGGAGAAATTATTTTAGAGAATTGGCTGAAAGAGTTCCAGATGACCATGTAATTATTACTTCAAGTTGTGGTAAGTTTAGATTTAATGATATAGATTTTGGAACTGTTCCAGGAACAGATATTCCAAGATATTTAGACCTTGGACAATGTAACGATAGTAACGGAGCTGTTCATATTGCACTTGCACTTGCTGATGCATTAGGAGTTGAGGATGTAAATGATTTACCTATCTCTATTGCTTTAATGTGGATGGAACAAAAAGCGATAATTATCTTATTAGCACTTTTATCTCTTGGAATTAAAGATATCTATATTGGTGCAAGAGCTCCACAATTTGTAAATGAAGATATATTTAACTTCCTAAACGAGCAATTTAATCTAAATGTGATTTCTGATATTGAAAAAGACTTCGGAAAAGATTTGGCTGAATAGTAGCCCTTTCTTTTTCTCCTTCTTTACCTCTTTTTTTCTAACTACTTATCTGATATAAGTTGATAAAATTTGTTATAATATCGTGTTTAATATATTTAAAATAAAAGGATATAGATGTTAAGATTTGCACCAAGTCCAACCGGAGATATGCATATAGGTAATTTAAGAGTAGCACTTTTTAACTATATTGTAGCCAAACAGAGAGGTGAAAAGTTTTTGATTAGAATAGAGGATACCGATTCTGAAAGAAATATAGAGGGAAAAGATAGAGCGATTTTAGAGATTTTAAATAGATTTGGAATTGATTATGACCAAGTGGTATATCAAAGTAGTAATTTCAAACTACATTGGAAATTTGCTACCGATTTGCTAACTAAAAAAAAGGCTTTTGTTTGTTTTTGCTCTCCTGAGGAGATAGAGAAAGAGCGAGAAAAAGCAAAAG
>CAZBVR010000080.1:0-5640 GCA_964495415.1 uncultured Nautiliales bacterium | reverse complement strand
TCTCCTCAGTGATGATACCTTGCTTTGCATAATACATTTGAGTTCTAACTTCATTAGTTCTCTTTTTCACCCACTCTTTTCTCATAAAAATCCTTGTTTAACTTAATTTGGTGTGTAATTTATCACAATGTTTCTTAAATTATGCTTAAAAGAAGTTTAATTAAAGAGAGCTTTTTTAGATTTTACAAAAAAGAAAAAAAAGTGTATAATTTCGTAACACTTTTATATAAAAAGGAACAGTTTTGAAAATAACCCTTGTAGTTTTAAGTGCTGGAAATAGCACAAGATTTGATAGTGTTACAAAAAAGCAGTGGTTAAGAGTTGGAACTAAGCCATTGTGGAAATTTGTAGCAGATAGATTAAATAGTTTTTACAATTTTAAAGAAACTATCATTACTGCAAATAGTGAGGAGTTAAAATTATATCAACTTTTAAGTGATTATAAAATTGTAGAGGGTGGAGCAACAAGAGAGGAATCTCTGAGAAATGCTTTATCTTTGGTGGATAGTGAATATCTGTTAGTTACAGATGTGGCAAGGGCTTGTGTTCCTCAAAAGTTGCTTTTGGATTTAATAAATAATATAGAGGGATTTGATTGTGTAGTTCCCTACTTAAAACCGGTGGATACAGTAGTTTATAAAAATTCTACAATTGATAGAGATGAGGTTCGTTTAATTCAAACTCCCCAACTTAGTAAAACTGCAACTTTAAAAAAGGCTCTCAAAAAGGGTGGCAATTTTACAGATGATAGAGGGGCGATTGAAGCGATAGGTGGAAAGATAAATTATATCTTAGGAAGTGAAGAGGCTAAAAAAATCACTTTCAAAGGTGATGAAAAATTGCCGTGCTTAGAAAAAACTTCAAATCTAATTTTTAGTGGAAACGGATATGATATTCATCAATTTCAAAATGGTAAAAAGATGTATCTTTGTGGAGTGGAGATAGAGGCACCCTTTGGATTTAAAGCACATAGTGATGGAGATGTGGCAATCCACTCTCTAATTGATGCTTTGCTTGGTGCTTGCGGATATGGAGATATTGGAGAATTTTTTCCAGATAATGACCCGAAATATAAGGGAGTTGATAGTAAAGAACTTTTAAAATATGTTATTGATTTGATTGAAAAAACAGGATATGAAATAGTGAATATAGATGTTACTATTATTGCACAAATTCCAAAACTTAGTCCATATAAAAAAGAGATGAAAAAGAGTCTAAAACAACTAACAAATTGTGAAAATATAAATATAAAAGCTACAACAAATGAAAAACTCGATAGCATAGGAGAGAAAAAGGGTGTGGCTGTTATATCAAATGCAAATGTAAAATTTAAGGAAGAGATAAGATGAAGATTTTAATAGCTGAAGATGAACTATATTTGGCTCAAAGTATCTGCAATGCACTTGGGGATAGTTTGCCAAATTCTGATATTACAATGGTAACTACTACTAATGATGCGATATCTCAAACGAAGAATTTTGATATCATCATATTATCCTCAACATTGAGTGGAAATATATATGATATTATTGAAAAGTATAACAATTCAACTATCATACTTTTAATTCCATACCGAAATCATGATACGGTTATTGCTCCATTGAGTGCGGGGGTTGATACCTATATTACAAAACCTTTAATGATTGAGGAGTTGATTAGAAAAATTAACCACCATTTAGAGTTTAAAAAATTAAAAAAGGAAAATCATACCTACAAGGCTTATTTTGAGATGTTTTTTAAAGGGGTGGAACATAATGTAGATGTTGAAGAGGTTGAATTTCCTCTTTTTGTAAAATCTGTAAGCAGAAAACAGATTGATAAATTTGTTTTCGATTTATCTAAAAAATTGGGATTGCCAGTTTCATTTTATGATTTGGGAGATAAGTTTGATTTAATGGAGATTAAGAGGGATAGAAATCTTCTCTATTTTGTAAATTTTGACTCTTTAAAAGCAAATAGTATCTCAAAACTTTTTGATATTATCTCAAATAAGAAGGTTATTATAGAATTAAAAACTTCATCATCATTTGAACATCCGAATCTCATTATAATTGAAACAGATGAGGAGGAGGTTGATGAGGAGCATATTATGACGATAGAGGAGTATGTCAAATATGTTATTAGAAAATATGAAAATAAACTTCCAGATACCGAATTGGCAAGAAGACTCGGAATTAGTAGAAAATCATTATGGGAGAAAAGAAGAAAACATGGGCTTAACAAGAAAAAAACTATTTATAGATAATGAGGCTTTTACAACTCTTTCAATGATGTATGAGGGATTATTATCTCCTGTTACAAAGTTGATGAATAGAAAAGAGGCAGAGGAGGTTGATAGAACTTCTATATATAAAGGTCAGACTTTTCCTTTTTCTTTTATATTGGCTCCAAGTGGAAAGAGAAATGAAGCTGTTTTAAAAAATAGTAAAAAGGGGGCTATCTTAGACCTTGTTCTTGAGAATCATAAAATAGGAGAGTTGAAAGTTGAGGATATTTTTGAGATTGATAGAATGGAGCGGGTGAAAAAGATATATGGAACAACTGATGAAAACCATAAGGGAGTTGCTAAAACTTTAAAAAGGTTGGGAAAATATGCCGTAAGTGGAGAGTTGGAGTTGTTTCAATCTCCTATCAAAAAGGATTTAGTAAAGGTAAAAGAGATAATTGAAAACTCTAACCTGAAAAATATAGTTGGGATTATTACAAATGCTAACCCTTTTCATAGAGTGCATGAGAGGATTATTAGATTAACTTTGGAGCATAATGATTTAGTAATCCTATTTGTAACAAAAAATCTAAAAAATAGAGGAATCGATTTTAACATTAGATACAACTCTTTAAAAATAATTGCAGAGAAGTTTTTTCCTAAAAATAGGATTCTGATTGTTCCACTGAATAATACTTATATATTTTCTGGATTGAATGAGATAATTATGGATTCAATAGTGGTAAAAAATTTTGGGTGTAATAGGTTTGTTATGGGACAAACTCACGAAGGTTTGGGAATTCATTATGAAAATCAGAATATAAAATCGATGTTTGATATTTTAAAAGGGATAAATTTAGAAACTATTACTATCAACGAGTATGTTTATTGTAATATATGCAAAACAATGGTAAGCACAAACTCTTGTCCTCATGGCACTCATCATCATATCAAATATCGTTCAGAGGCTATTTTAACTCTGTTGAAAAAGGGAATTATTCCGCCTCCAATTATGATGAGAAAGGAATTGACTGCAATTTATCTATCTGCTCTTTTTCCAGATAGGTTTGAAAATTTACAGCAATTATATTATGATTTAATCCCAAATGACGGGATTATTGAAAAGGTTACAGAGGAGGAGTTTTATCTTAAACTGATACAATTGTATCAAACAACTTCAATGACATAAAAGGAGATATTTGTGAGAGAGTTTTTTTTATATGGATTAAATAGTGGTCTTTTACCAAAAGCCCCCGGAACTTGGGGAAGTGTAGTAGGAGCGATTTTAGGTTATTTTATATTGATGTTTTTGCCTCAATCAACTCTTTTTCTTTTAACTATCCTTATTACATTGATTGCTGTAAAGGAGATAAATGTTTATGAAAAAGAGACAGGTATTCATGATGATAAAAGGATTGTTATTGATGAGATAGCGGGTATCTGGTTGGCTATGAGTATGACAGGAGTTGTTCCCTACTATTTAACTCTTTTAAATTTTGTTTGGTTTAGAGTGTTAGATATAAAGAAACCCTCAATTATTGGAAAGATAGATAGAGATGTTGAAGGGGGTTGGGGAGTAATGGGAGATGATATTGTTGCTGGATTTTTTGCAGGGATTTTAACTCTTCTCACCTATAAAGTGGTGCTGTTGTTGCAATGAATTTTCTCTTTTTAATTTCTATATCTCTTTTTTCCTTTCTATTTGGAGGAGTGTTAGAGAGTAAAATTGCACAACTTTATAAAAAACATTATCCTACGATAAAAATTGAAAAAGTAATTATTAAAAATAGTAAAAATGTTGCTATAAATTCACCTATTGATATAAGTTCAATAAATTTAAAACGAGCAAATGGAACTATCAGAGTTGGAAATAGATTTCTATTTTATAAAATTATTGCGAAAATTAAATTACTGAAAAGTATCGGAGCGATAGAGAGGGGAGAGAAAATAACTCCTCAAAATAGTGCTTTAAAAGAGGAACCTTTTAAAAACTTTTATAATACTCCATTAACCTATTTTCCAAAAAATATGGAGGCAAAGTTTTACATTCCGGCTAATAGGCCAATTTTGGAATATATGATAACTGCCTCAAAAAGTATTAAAAGGGGAGAATCTATTAAGGTATTCTCAAAAGTTGGAGGGGTTGAGATAAGTTTTAAAGCTATCTCTTTGCAGGATGGAAAAGTTGGAGATATAATTAAAGTTAAAAGAGATAAAGATGTTTTTAAAGTTTTAGTTAAAGATAAAAAAGAGGGAGAATTGCAATGAAAAAGGTTGTTGTGGCTATTAGTGGAGCAAGTGGATTTTCATTAGGAGAGAAGTGTTATCAATTGTTACCCGAAAAAGGGTATAAAAAACATCTTATAGTGTCTAAAAATGGTAAAATTGTAGCGGAAAAAGAGGAGAATCTTTTCTATGAAGAGGAGATATGGGAAAAACCGGCGAGTGGAAGTTATGGTGTAGATATTATGATGATAACCCCATGCAGTATGAACACTCTTGCCAAAATAGCCAATGGAATAGAGGATAATCTTATAACAAGAAGTGCAGGGGTTGTTATTAAAGAGAGAAAAACTTTATTGATTGCACCAAGAGAGTTACCTTTTAGTCCAATTCATCTTGAAAATATGTTAAAATTGAGCAGGTTGGGAGTTATTATTGCTCCTCCAATTTTTGGTTACTATTCAAATAATAACTCTTTGGAGAAGATGGAGAGGTTTATTATTGGTAAATGGTTTGATTTAGTTGGAATTGAGAATAATCTTTATGAAAGGTGGAATGGTTAGTGAAGACAGCAATATATCCGGGGACTTTTGACCCTATTACAAATGGGCATTTTGACATCATAAAAAGAGCATCTACTATTTTTGATAGGATAGTTGTAGCGGTCGCAAATAATAGGTCTAAAAAAAGTATGTTTAATTTAGAGGTTAGAGTTGAAATGGTAAAAAAGGCTATTAACTCTTTAAACAATGTTGAAGTGAAGGAGTTTGATTCACTTTTAGTAGAGTTTGCTAAAAGGGAGAACTCTAAAATTATCATTAGAGGATTAAGGGCAGTGAGTGATTTTGAGTATGAGTTGCAGATGAGTTATGCAAATCAAAGTTTAGATAGCAAGATTGAAACTATCTATCTTATGCCAACTTTAAATAATGCTTTTATTAGCAGTTCTATTGTTAGAAATATCTTGTCATATGGCGGGGATGTTTCTCATCTTGTGCCATCTCAAATTATAAATTTTTTAAAAAGAGGTTAGATGTGTTATAATAAACTTAAAAAAAGGCCAAAAGGAATGAGAAAAGCAGTAGCATTTACAGGACCAAGTAATTCAGGAAAAACTACACTTATAGAAAAAATTGCTAAAAGGTTGATTTCAACTTACAAAATAGCAATTATCAAAAATGACCCTTCAAGTAAAGCAAAGTTTGACACAG
>CAZBVR010000079.1:0-6205 GCA_964495415.1 uncultured Nautiliales bacterium | reverse complement strand
TATCGAAAATACAGACCTTTTCTTTTATGGAGATACCAACCTAGAATATTTAGGGATAAAGCAGTTTTTTAGCCACTTAAAAGGTGGATTATTAAATAGGGCTTTATTAGTCTATAATAACAACATAAGGCCTTATGAGTTAGAGCCTAGAACTTATACAATACCAAAATCAAAAATCAATCAATATAATACCCTTGCTAACGATATAATCAACTTTTCAAAAAGAGAAGTAGAACCTTTAAGAGAGGAATTATTAAGAGATAATGCGGCTTTTGATGATTTTTCAAGAGATATACATACTAAACTATCAAAACTTACAGAAAAAAAAGACCCATTCAAGGAATTATATGTAAGGGTAAAACAAAATATAAAATATATTATATTTACACTTCATTTAATAGAATGTTTTGAAAAAGGCTATTATTGTGATGAAATAAGCAATACAGCCATAGATAAAGGGGTAGAGTATGCTTATTATTTAATTAGTAGTTATGATGAACTTATAAAGGCAATAAACGGACAAAACACATCAAAACAAGAAGATAGAATAGTAAATAAAGCAAAAGACCTTTTAAAAGATAAGCCACAATGTAGCCTAAGGGATATATATAGAGCATTGGGACTAAAAAAATCACTAGTCAAAAGCATTCTATCAAAATATGATGAGTTTAAAATAATAGATACAGATAGACAAACTATCGTTAAATTTTCATAACTTTACCCTTAGAGGTAAAGACCTTTAAGGGAGAAAAACAATATAGATATAAAAAATACTATATTAAACTTATCAATAATTTTATTATATTTATTTTATTTATCTTAATTGACGCTTTGACGTTTGGCACTGTTTCTTAAAATTCTTATGTATAGGGGTATAGTAAAGCATAAAAATGACAATGATTGTTAAAGAGTGTCTAGAATTATACAAAAAAGAATAAGTAAGCAAAAGTAAAGTTAAAAAAATCTTACTTAACACTACTTGATAGTAATCGACGTATTAAAAACCTAAAATAAGGGACTTTAAGATTTACTGCAAGCGTCAAAGCGTCGAGTTAAGGAAGATATGTTTTTTATAGAAAAATAAAGTAATAAAGAAGTCTAATAATTTTTATTTTTACAGTTAAAATTTATTTTTTTCCAAAATAGAGAAATGATTTTTTGTAACCTAACTATAAAGGTTTAAAAATAAGTTTTAATCATTAAACAAAATAAACACTAATAAAAGGAGATAGTTTTGATAAGTAAAAAACGATTTTTAGAGATATTAAGAGATAATAAGGGTAATGTATCAGTAAGTTGTAAAGTTGCAAATATAAGCCGTGGAACTTATTACAAATGGATAAATAAAGATAATAAATTCAAAAAGGAGTGTGAAAGTATAAAAGATGAAACTCTTGAATTTGTAGAAAGCAAACTAATGGAGAAAATCGAAAGCGGGGATTTGGGGGCTATAATTTTTTATCTAAAAACACAAGGTAAAAAGAAGGGGTGGAATGAAAAATTTGAACCTACAAAAGAAGAAAGCAATATAAGAAATAAAGTTATAGAAGTTGTATTTGTAGATAGTGATAATAAAGAATAAATAGTTACCTTTAAAGGTAAAAAAGTATTGAATGATAATAATATCAATAAAAACTATAAAATAATTCCAAGCGACGGTCATTTTTGGGTGTAATATTGGGGGTATTGATTTTGCTATTCTTCACTAACTACCATAAATAAGGGATTATTCGAGTAAAGTTTGGCGGACGACATCTCCACCAAAAAAAATAAAAACTTCATTTTAAAATATAATCCTCTTATTTAATTTGCTAAATATCCATAAAAGAGATAAAAGATATCCATAAAAGATTGAAGAAGAGACTGATATCTCTATACTTTCTCCTCCCAAGTTTAAATAATCAATTATATAACTATCTAAAATTCCTCCTATTCCAAAAAAATGCAAGACTATCTCCAATGGATACAACAGAGTAAAAAGTAGAGTTACAAATGGAGATAAAAGTTGATAATAGTTAAAATTAGTAAAAAAATAATGAACTATTGGAAACATAGCAATATAAAGATAGAATGGTAAAAGAAAAGTAGTAATTAAAGAGGGGCTAAAAAGTTTAAAATAGAGAAATATCAAAAACACTCCCATAACACTCAGAAAAAATCCGACACTTGTTATAAATGAGGGAAATAAAATTATACTTATTACAACTACTAACAAAAGTAACTCAAAATTTAAAAGAGGTTTTAGATAGAAAGCAAACAGAAAAGCCACTAACTCCATAAAATAACTTCTAACTAAACTTGGAGGAAAGTTTGTAAAATAGAGATATAAAAAAAGTATTATCAATACAATCACTCCTATCTCTATATTTCTATTTCTATAAGGTGGGAAAAAGTTGTAAATAGGAGAAAACAAAAGATAGATAATTCCACTAATAATTCCTAAATGGAAACCACTTAAAGCAAGTAGATGAGATATACCTAAGGTTGAAAGTTTCTGCCTAATCTCATAACTTAAACTATCTCCAAAAAAGAGGGCTTGAAAAATGTTAGAAACTATTTGACTACTATGTTGTTTTACTACAAACTCCTCATACAATGGCTGTTCAACTACTCCCAACCTAAAAGTGGGAGCATAAAAGGTTGTTAAATATTCCAAAAAAGAGACCTTCTTAGTAACAACCCCCGCTTCAACAACTCTATTTAAAAGATTTTTTATATCATCTCTTGTAGTAGTGTAAAAAGAGACCTCCCTATCTTTCAGTTTTAAAACCCAATAACTCTTTTTTCTATATTGAGCCACAACCTTAAACTCTCTAAATTGATTTTTAGATACAAACTTCTTGTAAGAATAAAATCTCACTCCTAAGGAGAGAGAAAAAAGTAGTAAAAAAAGACTAAAAATCCTCCATACCTGTGGCCATTTCAACTTGCTGTTCATTTCCCATATCTATATCAAAATTTGTAGCACCTAGCATTTTACCACTAAAATCATTATAAGCAATCCTATTTTCAAATCTTGTAAATTGTTTATTAAACTGCAAAAGAACAGTTCCTGTTGGACCATTTCTCTGCTTTCCAATAATAATTTCCGCCTCCTCAATCGGCTTCTCTTTTATCTCAACTTTATCTTTTATATCTGTTCCCTTCTGCTGAGCCTCTTTTATTTTCTGTTTAGCTTCTCTTAATTTATAAACATCATCTCTATAAACAAACATAATAACATCTGCATCTTGCTCAATTGCTCCACTCTCCCTTAAATCACTCATTAAAGGTCTTTTATCTGGTCTTGCTTCAACCCCTCTATTTAACTGAGACAAGGCAATAATTGGTATTTTCAACTCTCTTGCTAACATCTTCAAACCTCTACTAATTTCAGCGATAGCAATATGCCTCTCTCGATTATCTCCAACCATCAATTGTAAATAATCGATAATCACTAAACTCAAATCTGGATTAAGAGATTTTAATTTTCTCAATTTTGCCCTAACTGAGTGAATATTTTGAATAGAATTATCATCAATAAACAATTTACGAGTTGAAAAAAAATCTAAACTTTCACTTAAAATAGATAACTGCTCGTCGTTTAAATCTCCCGTTCTGATATTTTGCAATGGAATGCTAACATTGGCTGATAGCATTCTTAAAACAAGTTGTTCAGCGGGCATCTCCAATGAAAAAATTGCCACTCCCTTGTCCTGTTTCAAAACATTATTTGCTATATTTAAAGCAAAAGAGGTTTTTCCCATTGCGGGACGGGCAGCAACAATAATCAAATCTCCATTTCCAAACCCACTTGTAATTCTATTTAGGTCATCAAAACCAGTATCAAGTCCAGTCAAAAAGGATTCTTTCTCTCTTTGCTCCTTTATATAATCCAATGTTAAAGCTGTAATTTTATCAATCTCTTTAAAATCCCCATCCTCACTCTCAGTAGCAATTTTAAATAGTTTAGATTGTATCTCCTCCACTATCTCAACAGCACTCTCATTTTCACTATTTTCTACCACTTCCTGTTTTATCTCATTGGAAAAGTGAAATAACTCTCTCTTTATCGCTTTATCTTTCAACTCCTTTGAATAGGTTTCAATCATCACAATAGGAGTTGTAGAGATAATCTCCAACATCGCTTTATCATCAAACTTTCCCTTCTTCTCCAACCACTCTTTAATAAAAACCTCATCAATAGGATAATCTCTTCTATACAAAATCTCCATTGTTTCAAATACCGCTTGGTGAAAAGGAAAATAGAAATCTTTTGGCTTCAAAATCGCCGCTACCTTCTCAAAATTTTCTCCATCATACAAAATTGAACTTAAAACCCCTCGTTCAATATCTATATTGTATAAACTATTATCCATCTATATCCTTTTTCAATATATTTGAAAATACTCAATTTCTCTTTCAGTAATATCAATCAGTCCCTCTTTTAACAACTTTTCAATAACATTTTTAGAGCAATTTACATCCTCTGGCCACTCTCTTTCAAACCCATCTAATTCACTCTTGTTAGTCCCATCTATTGCAATAAAGTTCTCATCTATAAAAATATCTCTATTTGCATCGATATTGTTTGTTACTCTCCATATCAACATATATGGATTATTAACATCATTTTGTTTCTCATCCACAAACACCACTATACTCAAATAGTTCTCTAAAAACTTCAACTTTTTAAATATATTTTTAGCTGACTCTCTTTTTCTATATTGAATTACACAGATAGGATTGGAACTATCTGTAAAGTATTGTTTAAGAGCTATTACACTATCATCAAGATTTTTAACTTTTTTAAATAGTTCCAAATCATCTATCGAAACAACCCTTTTTTCCACTATCCCACCTGTGCAATCAATACCAAGCTTTCCTCCTACCAACTCTTCACTGCTTGAATGGTCAAGTGCATCAACTATTCCTTTTGAGATAAGAAGTTTATCAATAGAAAATCTATCTAAAATATATTTTGTTAAATTATGATAATCCTCTAAGTGAGGAGCATCTTTACCTACAAAAATCGCATGTTTTACAAAACTCATCTGTCCAACTCCCCATAAAGCATGGGCTATCTGCAAAGAGTGCCCTTTATATTGAGGGTCAATTTTACATAAGATAAGGTTATGAAACACTCCATTCTCAGGCATTCTATAATCTATTAAATCGGGGGCTTGGGTTTTTAGAAGAGGTAAAAAAATCCTTTCAGTTGCATACCCCATATATCTGTCTTCAATAGGTGGCTTTCCAACAACCGTTGCATAGAAAACAGGTTCTTTTTTATGAGTAATTGCGGTTACATTTAAAACAGGATATGGCTCCTTTAAAGTATAATACCCCGTATGGTCTCCAAACATTCCCTCAATCTCCATCTCTTCCGGATTACAATATCCCTCAATCACAAAATCTACATCTTTTGGAATAAAAATATCATTTGTAATAGACTTTACAACCTCAGCCGGCTTATCTTTTATAAAACCATAAAGAAAAAGTTCATTCATTCCAATAGGAAGTGGAGCAGTGGCACACCAAGTATAGAGAGGGTCGCCACCTATTGCGATTGAAACTGGCATCCTCTTTTTAGCCTTTTTATATTCGTGAAAAAAGTGAGAACTATCCTTATGAATCTGCCAATGCAATCCCAATCGCTTTTTATCGTATATTTGCAATCTATACATTCCAAGATTAACTTTTTCTCCATCTAAACTTTTAGTATAAACTTGTCCCATTGTAATAAATTTTCCACCATCTTTTTCCCAAGTTTTCAAGATAGGCATCATTTCAAGGTCTATATTCTCTTTTATAACTACCTCTTGACACTCCCCTTTATTAACCTCTTTTGGAAACACATTTTTAATTTTCCATAATTTTTTAAAACTATCTATCTTATCCATAAATGTTTTCGGTTTTTTTGGTTTTAATAACTCTTCTATCTCATTAGCAATCTCCTCCAACTCCCTATTGTTGAATATCAGTTTTAGAGTAGCTTTATTAAATATATTCATCAAAAGAGGAGTTTGATATTTAATTCCCTTTTCTCTATCAACAGGGGAAGTAAATAGAAGAGCTTTTTGAGTATCACCCTTTTTTGCTTCTACATATGCAATATGTCCTATTTCAAGATTAACATCTACCTCCTCCTCAATAACTCTCAACAACCCTTTCTCTTTTAAAACCTTAATAAATTGTAACGAATTCATTGCACTAACTCTTTCAA
>CAZBVR010000078.1:0-6912 GCA_964495415.1 uncultured Nautiliales bacterium | reverse complement strand
TTCAAGCTCTCTATCAGTTACAGCTCCACACTCTTGAATCAATCTATCTGCTAATGTGCTTTTTCCATGGTCAATATGTGCTATTATAGAAAAGTTTCTAATCTTTTGCATAAAAATCCTTTTTTTCAATATATAGAATTAGATTTTAAATTTATTTATCTCATTTTCCAACTCTTTTGTAATCTGTTTCAATTGTTGAGAAATAGTATCCAACTCTTTTGAAACTTTTTCAGTTGTAGAACCTTCCTCCGTTAAACCAACAGATGTATCCATTAAAAGCCTTACATTTACATCAATTTTAGTTGTCTCTTTTGCGGCCTCTTTTGATATTTGGATTGTGTGATTAAGCTTTTCAAGAGTTTCATTCGCTTTATACATTAAACTTTCGCTAACACTACTAACACTTTTAGAATCTTGTGCTGTTTTTTCAATCTCATTTTGAATATCCATAACCCCTTGAACTATAATTGATATCACACTATCAATCTCTCCTAAACTTTTTTGAGTTCTTTCTGCAAGTTTTCTAACCTCATCAGCCACAACTGCAAATCCTCTTCCGTGTTCTCCTGCTCTTGCGGCTTCAATCGCGGCATTTAGTGCCAAAAGATTTGTTTGGTCTGCTATCTCTTTAATTATACCTATAATCTCTTTTATCTGATTTGATTGGTCAGCCAAAGAGGTTACTTTTGAAGCAATCTCCAACTCATTTTGAGAATCCTGTTGAACTTCTGATATTACCTCATTCAATGTTTTTATCATATCATCTAAAACTTTTTGAGTTTCTGTAATATCTTCCGATGTAGAAACAACACTCTCTTCCGCTATATCTAAATCGTGTCTAATGTTATCTGTGTAATTTTTAGTTTTAACAATTAACTCATTTTGATGAGATAAACTCTCTTTTACATTTTTAGAGTTACTATTTATCTTTTCTGAAACTGCGACTGCTTGGTCCAATGAGTTTTTAAGATGAATAATTATATTGTGAAGTTTATCTATAAATTTATTTATATAAAAAACAACTTCTCCAATCTCATCTTTTGAGTCTATTTTCAATCTTACTCTTAAATCTCCATCTCCTTCTGCCAAATCTTTTGCTTTATTAACAACCTCTTTAATTGGTTTAATAATGAATTTATTAACTATAAAAATAGAAAGTAGTAAAAAGAGAGTTCCAAGTATAACGACAATTACCACTATTTCTATTAAAACTTTTCTATTTTGGCTTTCTATTTGATGAGAAACTTTATTCAAGGTCTCTTGAATATCTTTAAGATAAGTTCCTGTTCCTATTACCCATTTCCAAGGTTTAAATAGTTTTACAATAGAGATTTTATCTTCATACTTTTTAGTTGCGGGATTATAAAATTTATATTTGATAATAGCCCAATCTTTCCCACTTTTTTTCAAAGCATTAACTCCAAGTTCAACAAATGGAACCTTTGGAGTATTGATAAATACCTTTCCATCAAACTCCGGCTTGATTGGATGCATTACCATTTTATAATTAAAATCATTTATCCAAAAATAACCATTTTTCCCATATCTCATATTTTTGATACTTTTTAAAACTTGTGTTTGAACCTCTTTTGTAATATCACTAATATAACTCCCCGTTCCTATAATCCAATTATAGGGTCTAAACACTTTTACAAGAGAAACTTTAAACTCATATTTTTTAGTTGCGGGATTATAAAACCTATACTTTATAAAAGCCGAATCACAATTACATTTTTTTAAAGCATCAACCCCAAGTTGAACAAATGGAACCTTTGGAGTGTTAATAAACACTTTTCCGTCAAAGTCCGGCTTAATTGGATGCATTACCATTTTATAATTAAAATCATTTATCCAAAAATAACCATTTTTTCCATATCTTGCAGATTTTACAATTTTTTTCATCTCTTCTCTTAACTCATTTTCTGATAAACTATTTCTATTTTCAAGATAAAAATTGTTCAAAATATGAAAAAGAAGGTCTTGCTTTTGAATTAAATCTGCCCTCACACTCTTTTCAACATTTTCAGGTTTTGTCTCTTCATAGTGGCTTTCTACAACCTTAAAAGCCAAATCTATTTTATTGTGCAACTCCTCCCTTTTATTTTTTAACATAACCTTTTCAAATTCGGATGAAACAGTTTCCCCCAACCCATCTATCTCAATCCTAAAAACAATCAAAATAACAAGAGGAAGCAGAACAACAATAGAAATAATCACACCAATAATTTTACTTTTAATAGAATTAAACATTTAAAAACCCCTTTAATTTAAATTTTTTATATAACAAACATCGGCAATATCAATTAAAAATTTACTACCTCTTTTGGATTTATTGGTAAAGTTTTATAAGTTACTTCAAATTCAAGCTCTTTATCAACCTTTGCTATCACTTCCCCCCTTTTTACATTGTAACCCTTTTTTATAAATGGAGAGATTCTATCAAGTTTGGCATAGATTGAATATAATCTCCTATTGTGCTTAATAACTATCATCTTTCCTTCTGATGTATCGCCTACAAAAACAACTTCTCCCTTCATAATTACCCTAACTCTTCCAGGAACAGCTGAAGGCTTGATTGTAATAGAATCGTTATAGATATTGATATGATAGATAGGGTCCTTATATGCTCCAAACTGCTTAACAATTTTTCCCTCTAATGGAATAACTCCCTTTTCTCCTCGATATCGTGCGGTTCTTGTTTTCATATAGATGTTTCCATAATTTTTAATAGCAACTTTATCAACTTTTTTAAATTTTGCACTTTTTTTCTCTTTTTTTCTCTTTAATTTCTCCTCCAACTCTTTTGCCAATTTTCTTTGCTTATCCAACTCCCTTTTCTGCAAAACATTCAAAGTTGAAAGTTTATTTTCTAAATCTTTCTGATACTCTAAAATTTTATTTAAATTATTTCTATAAATAACTTTTTCCTGATTTAAAAGAGCTATCTTTTTCTTTTTCTTCTCCTGTAACTCTAAAAGTTCTTTCTCTCTCGCTTCCAAAACATCTTTATCTTTTTTAATATCCTCAATCAATTGATTTATCTTTTCAATCTCTTTCTCAATAGTTAAATAGCGAGAACTTATCTTATCTATCTTTTTAGAACTCTCCTTTGTAACAGAATTAACAATCTCCTCATTTATAACATCTGTCATACTAACCGAATCACTATTTGAAAGATAAAAGTTGTTTGAGATAAAATTTATCAACTCCTCCTCTAACTCCTTCTGCTCCTTTAAAAGTTTGCTTTTTTTTGTCTCCAACTTATCCAATGAAACCCTCTTATCTGATAATTGAGTTTGCAATTCTTCTATCTGTTGCTTAATTTTATCTATTTCATTATTGATATTTTGTAGATAAAAAGATTCCTTTTTTATCCTTTGCACAATTAAGTCAAGAGCATGATTCATATGTGAAATAGTAGTTTTTACATAAGTTATATTTTGCTCAGTGGAAGATATCTTTTTTTTTATATCCGTAACTGCTCCCTTTAATGAAAAGAGCATAAAAGAGAAAATTAAAAAAAATCTCATAAAAACTCCTCTTTTTTAGAAACACTTACAATTAAAGTTGCAATAATAGATAGTAAAAGAGAGTAACCAAAAAATGTTAAACTATCTTTTAAAGGATTTATCTCTACAAAGAGATTTAATTGAAGTAAAAATTGTTGAAAAAAATCTGAAATAATCATATATTCAAAAACCCCCAATAAAATAAGAAAAGCAAAAAATGAATCTAAGATAGCAAGTTTTAATAAAATTGCACTTTTTAATAGAAAAGATGCTCCAAAAAGTTCCATAATATAAATTCTTTCAATATGTTCCAATCTCCACACTTCAAGTTGTTTTATAATCAAAAGAGTAGAAATTATTGAAATAAGAGTCATAAAAATAGCAATTACAACTTTTACAATAGTTAAAAGGTTGTATATCTGATTTTGATTCTTTTTGAAACTTTCCACTCTTCTAATTTGAGGATAGATAATCAATCTATCTTCAATCTCATTTAACTCGTCTGGTGTTAAAAATTTATTAAAATATAGTTTATAAAAATAGGGTAGTTTTTTCTGCATAGCTTCAAAATTTAAACTTTTTAACTCCTTTTTAAGAGAAACTAAATTACGAGATATATCAACACTTTCTAACTTTGAAATCTCTTTAATATCTTTAAAATCGTCTATCGACAACGGCTTTTCACTAACAACTAAAATAGTATAATGATTTACAATCTGCTTCTCATATTTTTTCACCACTTTGTCTATAATAGTATAAACCTCTATACTAAAAAAGATAGAAACTAATCCTAATATCAAAAATAGATGACTTTTAAGAGACTTCATAAATTTTTTTCCCTTCTATGTGAATATGTCTATATGGAATATCAAAATCACTTGGCAAGTGGTGAGTCGCTATCATTATACTAATTCCTGTTTCGTGTGCTGATTTGAATAGGTCCATAACAAGTTTAGATGAATAATCGTCTAAATTCCCCGCTGGTTCATCTGCCAATAAAAGAACCGGCTCATTGATTGTAGCTCTTATAATCGCGGCTCTTTGCTGTTCCCCTCCACTCAATTGATAAGGATATTTATCCGAAATATGAGCCAATTTAACCTGAGTTAAAAGTTTAGTAACCTTCTTTTGTTGAATCTCCTCACTTACTCCCGCAATTATCAAAGGAAGTCTTACATTTTTTTCAATGTTCCACTCCTTAATAAGTTTGTAATCCTGAAATACTATCCCTATATATCTTCTTAAATAGTTTAATTTTCTTTTAGTAATTTTGTTCATATCATACCCACCTATATTGAGATATCCTCTTTTAGGTTTTAATTCTCCATATAGATGTCTTATAATAGTTGTTTTTCCGCTTCCACTTGCTCCTGTTAAAAAAACAAAATCTCCGCTATTTAAAGAAAAACTACCATTTTCTATAACAATATCATTTTTGTATCCCAAAACTAAATCTTTTGCTATAACTACTTTTGACACGATAAAATCTCCTTCAATTTATTATGAGCTTCCTGATTTAATTTATGCTCTATCACTCTGTTAAAATAGTAACTATCTCCACTTTTAGAAGCCACTATATAAAGATGCTCTGGTCTTTCAAAAGCTCCCATTGTTAATTTGATTAAACTTTTATCACTATCGATAGGTAAAACTCTCTCAAAATGAATTACAAATTGCTCGAATAGATATGCCTTTTTTTTCGCTTTTGAAGCATCAAGAGCACCAAGATTAAAATCAAACTCCTCCTCTAAGTTTGGAGATAAAGTTTCATTCATCATAAAAATGTCATATATATTCTTTTTAAGTCTTTTCCACCTATCTTCATATTTGCTACTAATTTCAAGCTCTCTATTTTTATAAATTTTTAACTCATTTTTATTAAGTTTCATAAACTCTTTAAAAGAATAATCAAAATAGTTATCGCTATCTGTCCTCAAATGTAAAAACCCGCCCTGTTTTAGAACTCTAATACTCTCATTTATAAAATAGTTACTTATAACTCTTCTATGAGGTTTTTTATCCCAAGGAACTGGAAAATGGACATATATTGAATGAACCTTGTTTGACTCAATTTTAGATAATACCAATCTTCCATCATAATCGATAACTCTTATATTCTCTATTCCCTCTAATTCAACTCTTTTTAAAACTTGCTCTATTGAGGGTTTATGTATCTCAATACCTATAATTATCTTATCTTTATACTTTTTTGCTAAATGAAGCAGATGTCTTCCACTTCCAAAACCAATTTCTACTATAATCTCTTGATTCTCAAAATTTAAATTCTCTTCCAATGAAAGTAGAAATCTACTTTTTGTTCTATCTTTAATTCCATCTATATTTGAGGTAATAACTTCCACATTAGTCGCCTCTATAAAAGTTAAATAGGCCTGTTTCAATTGACTACTTAATGGACGAGTAATTTTATCATATTTTAAAAGATATTTATCACCTCTTTGCTGTAAAGAGATAAAAAATTTCCTATCTTCAACTTTACAAGCAATTAAATCCCCAACTTTAAATAGAAATTCAACTTTATCTTTTTTAAATGGATATAACAACTCTTTTGGTTTCTTTATAAATAGATGTGGCATATAATTCTCCTACTTTTGTATAGTGATAACTTTTGAAGGTGGAGAATTTAATCCATCAAATGTATAGGCAATAATTCTATATTTGTAACTCTCTCCATCTTTCAAATTTGTATCAATATATTCAGCTCTTAATCTTGGTGTTAAATCAGCAATAACCTCCCATTTTGAGGTAGCCTTATTAAATCTTTCAATATAATATCCTGCTACTCTCTCATTTGTATGGGGACGAAATATAATTTTTGCCATTCCTTTAACTTTCAATCCAGCATCAACTAAAAAAGAGACTGGGGAGATAGTTTTTGCAGTTTTAACATCTACCAATTTAGCAAAAGAGGGAACTCCCACTTCATTAAAAGTAGATATCTTATAGTAATAAACCTTGTTTGGCTTCAATCCTGTATCTGTATAGTGAGTTATATATCTATTGCTGAGCTGAGCGATTGTAATATAATGTTTATTATCCTCACTTCTTTGAATATAATATCCTGAAATTTTATCCATATCCACTTTCCATTCCAAAGCAACTGAGTTTCTATCTTTTAAAGTAAATATCTTTTTTACCATTGGAACATTTGGACTACTTTTTAGAGGTGGGTTATCTGTTGAACACCCTGTAATCGCTAAAATTATTGAACCTATCAATAATAGTTTCTGTTTTAATCTCATTCTCTTTTCCTTTACAAATTGTTTCTATTTTTGTTTTCATATCATCAAACAAAGGGGCATTAAATTGCATCATCTTTTTTGTTGTAGGGTGAATTAAATATAAAATATATGCATGAAGCATAATTCTATCTGAACTTTTACCT
>CAZBVR010000077.1:0-5457 GCA_964495415.1 uncultured Nautiliales bacterium | reverse complement strand
AAGATATATTTTTGATAAGTTTGAGTTTGCAGGAGTTAGTATAGGTTATTTAAATAATGAAGAGATAGGAGTTAAACTTTATAAAACATTATCCTTTCCAAAAGAGAGAGAAAAAGTTAAAAAATTTGAACTTATAAATCTGTTTTTTATAGTGGATTTTTGTAGAAACTATATCTTTTTAGATAAAGATATTGAGTTTATAGATGACTTTGATATAGATATTCCACAATTTTGGAGTGAAAAAAAAGAACTAATTGATGTTTTGAATGCTATTTTTTCTTCTTTTGAAGATAAAAAACTTAAAACAATAATTAGATTTGAAATAGGGGAAACAATGGTGGTAGATGACCATAAATATGGGGTTATATCTATAACAATAGTTGGCAAAAGAGAGGAGAGGGAGGTGTGTAGCAATTTTTTTACAATTATTCAAAATAGAAATTTTGTAAAAATTTTAATTCCATTTATAAAAAAAATTTAAAAAGTGTCGATAAGTTGTTATGAAATGACAAGGAAGTCATAACAAAATTTATACCCAATTAAAAAGGAGTTTAAAATGGGATTCAGAATTAACACAAATGTATCGGCTCTAAATGCTCATGCAAATGCAATGATGAACAACAGAGCTTTGAATGATTCGTTGGAAAAATTAAGTTCAGGTTTAAGAATTAACAAAGCAGCGGATGATGCTTCTGGAATGCAAATTGCAGATAGTTTGAGAGGTCAGGCAAATGCTTTGGGACAAGCGATTAGAAATGCAAATGATGGAATAGGTATTATTCAAACAGCTGATAAGGCGATGGATGAGCAAATTAAAATTCTTGATACAATCAAAACAAAAGCAACTCAAGCCGCACAAGATGGACAAACTACGGAGACAAGAAAAGCACTTCAACAAGATATTACAAAATTGATGGAAGAGTTGGATAATATAGCAGGAACAACTTCATTTAATGGACAACAACTATTGTCAGGACAATTCACAAACAAAGAGTTCCAAATCGGTGCTTATAGCAATACTGCTGTGAAAGCAAGTATTGGGGCTACAAGTTCTGATAAAATTGGTTCTACAAGATTTGAAACCGGTCAATTGATTACAGCAAGTGCTGATGTTAGTCTTACTTTTAAAGCAGTGGATGGAATTCATGATATTTCATTGGAATCTGTAACAGTTTCTACAAGTGCTGGAACGGGGCTTGGAGTGTTGGCTGAAACTATCAATAAAAACTCAGACAAAACAGGTGTTAGAGCTTCATTTGTAGTTCAAGAAACAGGTGCAAATTCAGTAGCAAGTGGAAGTATAAGTGGTCTTACTATCAATGGAATTGTTATTGGAGATATTGTAGATATTAAGAAAAATGATAAAGATGGAAAACTTGTAAATGCAATAAATGCAGTAAAAGACTTAACAGGTGTAGAAGCAAGTATTGATAACAGAGGACATTTAGTATTAAATTCAATTGATGGTAGAGGTATTAAAGTATCAGGAGGGGCTCTTGATAAGGTTGGAGGGCTTGACTCTACACAAAGAGAGAATTATGGAAGATTAACTCTTACAAGACTTGATAGTAGAGATATTATTGTGTCAGGAGAGGGTGCTGGACTATCAGCATCATCTGAAGCTACAATAAATTTAAGAACTATTAGAGGGAAATTTAGTGCTGACCAAGCGAGTGCAATGGGTGCTTTTGCTAATGCAAATGTTGAAAACTTTGGAGAGGATATTGGAGCCGGAGTTACAACTTTAAAAGGAGCAATGGCTGTAATGGATATCTCAGAAACCGCTCAAAAAATGCTTGATAAAATTAGAAGTGATTTAGGTTCTGTTCAAAATCAACTTGTATCAACTATCAATAACATTTCAGTAACACAAGTGAATGTAAAAGCGGCTGAGTCTCAAATTAGAGATGTTGATTTTGCTTCTGAATCAGCTAACTTTAAAAAATATAACCTTCTTGCACAATCAGGAAGTTATGCTATGAGTCAGGCTAATGCTGTTCAGCAAAATGTTATGAGATTGTTACAATAAAGTAGTTAAACTTCAAAAAACTCCTCCTTGGCGGGGGGCCTTCTTTTTACATTTTTTTCTAAATGTCGATATAAAATAGAAAAGGATTTGTATGTCGTCAGTATTGGAAAGAAATTTAAAAGCTCTTCTAAAATCTAACCCCGTGTTAGTTGCTAAACTTCACTCTATAAAAACCAATAGTAGATTTGAACTCTTTATGGACCAAAAGGATAATATAAATATCAATCTTTTTGATAAAGAGACTCAACTTCCTCTATATGAAACTAAACCGATAGAGGAGATTACAAATAGATATAATGAGATTATCTCTGAAAAGAGTAGATATCCCTTTCTATTTTTTTATGGAATAGGAAATGGATTGCTTGTTAGAATGTTTTTAAATATAAACAAATATATTTTTGTAGTGGAACCAAACTTAGAGTTGATATATATAGCACTAAGTTTATTTGATTATTCGAAGGAGATAGAAAGTGAAAGGTTTAAAATCTATTTAGAGAGTGATTTTACTATCAAAGAGATAGGTTTGCTTTTTGCCCATAAAGATATAAAGGCTTTTCTAAAACTATACTCTTTGGAAATAGAATCTCCCTATTATGAAAAGTTATATTCATCTAACATTATCAATTTAAATAGAGAGATAACAACTCAGATTTTTCATATAGTTCAATCAGAGGGAAATAGTGCAGATGATTCTTTGATAGGATTAAATCACCATTTACAACATATACCGGAGATAGTTAAAAGTTACACTTTAAAATCAGCCTTTAATAGTAGAAATAGTGATATAGCAGTGATAGTATCCACAGGTCCAAGTCTTGCTAAGCAGTTGCCTCTATTAAAAAGATATCAAAACTATCTTACTATTCTTTGTATAGATGCTTCTCTTCCCATACTTCAAAAAGAGGGAATAAGACCAGACTTTGTATTTTCTCTTGAAAGGGTTGAGGCTACCTCTAAATTTTTTGAAAATTTAGATAAAGAGTTGTTAAAAGATACTATCTTTATTCCTACCTCAATATCTCATCCTAAAACAATTCAAAATTTGAAAGATTTCAAAAAGGTTGTTTCTATGCGACCATTTGCTTATACTAAGTTGTTTCGATTGGAGAAGTGGGGATATGTAGGGGTTGGTATGAGTGCTGCCAATATGGCTTTTGATTTTGCAAGATTTGCTAAATTTCCAAACATAGTTTTTATAGGGCAAGATTTAGCCTTTGGAGATGATGGCACAACCCATTCAAAAGGGGCTATTTATGGAGAAAAAGAGGAGCAATACTATAAAAACAAAAATAGAATTAAAATTAAGGGTTATTATGGTGATGAGGTTGAGACAAGTAAAATTTGGGATATGTTTCTAAACTCTTTTAGAAAAGATGTTCCGGATGCTGTGAAAGATGGAATAAAAGTTTATAACTGCACAGAGGGAGGGGCTTATATTGACGGGGCAGAACATATCTCTTTTAGAGAGTTTTTAGAATCTATTCCACAGATAGAGAAGCCTCAAATAGAGTTGGAGAGAGTTTCTGAAAGTTGGCAAAAACATTATCTTCAAAGGTCTAAAAAGTTGATAACTTTAATTTTAGAAAGATTAAATTGCATACAAAAAGAGATAAAAGATACATTTTTAGAGGTAATGGAGATTATAGAAAATCTTGAAAAACTTGAAAAAGAGGAAAAATTGGAGGAGATAGATTTTGATGCTCTTATCTCAACAATTGATAAGATAGATAGAATAAAAGATATCTATGAAAATGACAAGGTTTTGAAAAAATTTGGGAATATAACTATGCCTCTTATTTTAAATGCAGAATTGGAGTTAGCGGTTATTATGGTAAGGGAAAGTAATGATGAATTATCACGAAAAGTGAAACTTATCGATTGGATATATGCTCATAAATCTTGGCTTTTTTTCTTAGCAGGGGCTATTGAAAACATTATCTTTATTATGGAAAAAAATTTAAAAGAGGTTTATTAGTTTTGGAATAAAAGTTGCTTTTCTCCTTAGAAATAGCAATGGATTGCTAAAAATTTTAAGGAGAAAAGAATGAGTTTTAGAATCAATACGAATATAGGTGCTCTAAATGCTCATGCTAATGCAATGGCTAATAATAGGGCTTTAAATAGTTCGTTAGAGAAGTTAAGTTCAGGTTTAAGAATTAACAAAGCCGCGGATGATGCTTCTGGAATGGCGATTGCAGATAGTTTGAGAGCACAGGCAAGTGCTTTGGGGCAAGCGATTAGAAATGCAAATGACGGAATAGGGATTATCCAAACAGCGGATAAAGCGATGGATGAGCAAATTAAAATCCTTGATACAATTAAAACAAAAGCAACTCAAGCCGCACAAGATGGACAAACTACGGAAACAAGAAAAGCACTTCAACAAGATATTACAAGATTGATGGAAGAGTTAGATAACATAGCAGGAACAACTTCATTTAATGGACAACAACTATTGTCAGGACAATTCACAAATAAAGAGTTCCAAATCGGTGCTTACAGCAATACAACTGTAAAAGCAAGTATTGGGGCTACAAGTTCTGATAAAATCGGTTCTACAAGATTTGAAACTGGTATCACTATTACAGGGGCAAGTGAAGTTCAATTAAAATTTGTAGCCGTAGATGGAATGCATGATATTGATTTAGAGAGTGTTGTTATCTCTACAAGTGCTAAAACTGGGCTTGGAGTTTTGTCAGAAACTATCAATAAAAACTCAGATAGAATTCATGTGAGAGCTTCTTGGCAAGTTAAAGAGGTTGGAGGAGATGCAGTAGCAAGTGGAAGTATAAGTGGTCTTACTATCAATGGTGTTTCTATTGGAGACATAGTAGATGTTGAAAAGAATGACAAAGATGGAAAACTTGTAAATGCGATAAATGCAGTAAAAGACTTAACAGGTGTTGAGGCATCTATTGACAATAGAGGGCATTTGGTATTAAATTCAATCGACGGTAGAGGTATCAAAATATCAGGAGGAAATCTTGACACTGTTGGAGGGCTTGATGCAGAACAAAGAGAGAATTATGGAAGATTAACTCTTACAAGACTTGATAGTAGAGATATTTTAATATCAGGGACAAATTACACAGGAATTGGTTTTGATGGAAGTTCAGAGGCACAAGAAACAATAAATCTAAGAACTATTAGAGGACAATTTACTGATGATCAAGCGAGTGCAATAGGTGCTTTTGCGAATAGTAATGTTGAAAATTTTGGAGAGGATATTGGAGCCGGAGTTACAACTCTAAAAGGTGCAATGGCTGTTATTGATATCGCAGAAACTGCTCAAAAGATGCTTGATAAAATTAGAAGTGATTTAGGTTCTGTTCAAAATCAACTTGTATCAACTATCAATAACATTTCAGTAACACAAGTAAATGTAAAATCAGCTGAATCACAAATTAGAGATGTTGATTTTGCTTCTG
>CAZBVR010000076.1:0-5208 GCA_964495415.1 uncultured Nautiliales bacterium | reverse complement strand
TGTAGGATAATCCTCTCCAAAAATATACATTTTATCTCTTTTACCTACTGCACATTCACTCGCTACTTTTATTAAATGGGTTGCATTTTTTGTTTTTTGTCCTATTTTTAGGTCTGGTGATGCTCCTGCTACATTAAAATATCTAAAAATTACATATTTAAAATTATTTACTTTTGCTGTATCTTGAATAATTTTTTCACTAAATAATTTACTTTGTCCATAAGGGTTGATTGGATTTTTAGGAAACTCCTCTTTAATTCCATCTCCTACCGCTTCTATATCTGGCTCACCATAAGTTGCGGCTGTTGAAGAAAATATAAACTTTTCTACTCCATATTTAGTGGCCAATTTTACCAAATTTGTAGTATTTGCTGTATTATTTAAGTAGTATTTTAATGGATTTTCCACACTTTCTGGCACTATCAAACTTGCCGCAAAATGGATAATTGCATCTATTTTTTCAGATTTGAAAATCCCCTCTATCAAATCCCAATTACTCAAATCTGCTTCAATAAACTTAAACTTTCTTATTGTTTGTAAAGTATCTATTGTGCTTTTAAATCCTGTAACCAAACTATCTAATACTATTACCTCATCATCTCTATTTTCTAAAAGCAACTTTACATCATGACTTCCTATATAACCTGCTCCACCTGTTATTAAAATTTTCATTCTAATCCTTTCTTTAAATTTTTTTATCAAACACTTTTTTCACTAAAAACAACTCCCCTCTCCAACCTAACAACCCTATCACACTTATCAAGAGTAGAAAGTCTATGAGCGATAATTATCATAGTTTTATCTTTTCCTACTTCATACAATTCTTGCATAATTTTAAACTCTGTTTCATTATCAAGAGCAGAGGTAGCTTCATCAAGCACCAAAATCTCTGGGTCGTTGTAAATTGCTCTTGCAATAGCAATTCTTTGTTTTTGCCCACCACTAAGTTTAATACCATTATCACCTACCTCAGTCCAAATTCCCTCGTGATGAGTTTCTAAGAACTCCAATATATTAGCTTTTGCAAGTGCTTTTTTTACCTTTTCCTCATCAATCTCCTCCAAAAAGGCTACATTTTCAGCAACAGTTCCATCTTTTAGATAGATAGTTTGAGGAATATATCCTATTTTACTTCTCCAAGATTTTAAATTATTCTCATTGAGTTCCAACTCATCAATATATATTTTACCTTTATTCGGTCTATAAAGTCCAATAATTATATCAACTAATGTAGATTTTCCACTTCCGCTTTCTCCAACTATTCCTATCTTTTCCCCTTTATGAATAGTTAAATTTATGTTTTTCAATATAGGATTGTTTTCCACATATTCAAAACAGATATCTTTAAGTTCTATATTCTGATTGAAATCTATCTTTTCATCTCCCAACTCTTCTGGCTCATAAATAAGTTCATTATGGATAGTTTCAAGAGCTTTATTATAAAAAACTATAAAATTAAACTCTGTAAAAATTCTATTTACACTTGGAAGAAGTCTATAAAGTCCTAACACAAATACCATTAAAATAGGTAAGGCCCCTTTTATATCTGTTTGATATTTAATAATTAAATAAATTACAATAATAGCAACTAAACTAAACCCTACCATCTCTAAAAAAATTCTTGGAAATTGAATTAAAGTTTGATTTTTTATATTTGCATCCGCAAAACCACTACTTGAAATGGCAAATTTATCTAATATCTCTCTATCCTTAGATTTTAGTTTTATTATTTTAAAATTTCCAAAAGAGCTGTTTATAATAGAAAAAAAGTTTTTCTCACACTTGGCTCTATCTTCTCCCGCTCTTTTTATCCTTTTTGTAATAAATAATTTCATTAAAACTATATTAAGTCCTAAAAAAAGTGAGAGTAAAATAGTCATTTTCCAATTTACATACAAAAGTAAAGAGTAGATAAACAAAAATACAAAAATTTCACTCATCATAAATAAGCTGCTTGAAATAAGTTTTACTAAATAACTTGTTTCATTAACTATATTATGACTCATCTCACTTGAATTTTTATCAATAAACTTTTTATAATCCATACCTATATAGTTTTCAAAAAGTCTATAAGCGATTAGATGATATCTTCCTTGTGAAAATTTATTCAACAGATAAAAATATAAAAGATTTAAAATAGCTCTTGCAATATAAAAAAGTATTAAAGCTACTCCAAAGGAAACAACAAATTTCATTTCACTATTAAACCCTAAAAAATTATAGACTTTTTCAAAATACTCCTTTTGATGGATTAGAGTAAAATCACTTGCTACTGAAATAAAGGGCATAATAACCCCTATCCCAATAGTTTCAATCAAAGAGATAAAAATAGAAAATAGCAAAAGTCCAAAAAGATATTGTTTATCTCTTTTTGTAAGAAGATAATTTAACTTATAGATTGTTGATTTCACTCAATATCTCCCACAAGATAGTAGAAATTTAATAGTTCTATCTGCTTTTCCAACTTCAAAGTTTCAAGATTTAACTCCTGAATTTTTTTAGAGTTGATAAGTGTTTCCAAATCAAGAGTAGTATTTACTCCTGCCTTTATATTCTCCTTTGTTGTTTCAATCAGAGAATTATAGGTCATTACACTTTTTTGATACAACTTTATCTTTTCATCTATCTTTTTAATTTTATCAACTCTCTTTTTATACTCCAATTTCTCCTCTTTTATCTTCTCTCTATAATTCAAAACAGCTTTTAGATAATCTATTTTAGACTCCTCTATCGTTTTTATGCTATTTATATTAAGCGGAATTGTAACAAAAAAACCTATATTATAAAAGTTTTTGCTATTATCTTTATAGATAGGAGTTTGATTAGAGTATTCACTTTTTAAATAATTATAACTTCCAACTAAATCTATTGAAACTAAACTATTTCCTATATTCATCTTTTTAAGATAATGTTTTACATCTATCTCCCTTTTTGCAATTTTAACATTCAAATTGTCAAGATACTCATTCTGAGAAATTAAGCGAAGTTGTGGAAGTTTAACAGAGTTATAATCCAAATCACTAAGTTTCTGAAAACTATTTATCAACTCCTCTTTCTGAAAAAGAAGGTCATTTAGAGATATCTCTAAACTATTTTTATTCAAAATAGCATTATCTAAAAAACTACTATCAATAACTCCACTTAAAAACTGCTCCCTCTTTCTTTTAATATCTATCTCTGCATTTCGAATAAGAAGTTGCTGTTTCTCTATTGCCAATTCCACTTTTTTAATTTGAAAAATAGTTTCATAGGCCTGTTTAATCAATTCTCTTTTTTTCAATTCAACTTTTGCTAAGTTTTCATCTGTCAAAAATTTAGCATATTTAATACTTGCCCATATCGCTCCACTTTTAAAAATAGGTTGATTTATAGAGATAATAAATTGATTAGTTGTCTGAGTAACTGGCTCAGTTTGAGTTGAACGATTATATTTATATTGTAAAGTAATAGGATTTATCCAACTATCTTTAAGTTTTTTTCCACTTACAACCGCTCTATCTGTATCTTTCTGAATTAACTCCTCTTGAAGCGAAGACAAAACTCCTGCATTTAGAAGGAGTGGGAAAAGGAGAAAAACTCTCCTCATTCACTAATCCTTTTAGCAACTCTTTCAAATCTTTCAAATCCCTCTTTTATCTCCTCTTTTGTAATAGTTAATGGTGGTAAAAATCTTATAGCATTTCTACCCGCTTTTAAGACTAATACTCTTTCAATATGAGCCTCTGTATAAATCAACTCTTGAATCTCTGCCCCTCTACATCTAAGAGCTCTCATCATTCCAAAACCTGTTACCTCTTCAAAAAGTTTTGGATATCTTTCTCCTATCTCTTTCAATCTCTCCTCAAAATAAAGGAAATTTTCATCCAATAAACCGCTATCTTTATACTCTTCTAAAATAGAGCAAACCTCCAATCCAGCTCTTGTAGATAGATAGTTTCCTCCAAAAGTGCTTCCATGCTCTCCCGCTTTCAATAGGTCAAGAGTGGTAAATATCGCTCCTATTGGAACTCCTCCTCCCAAACCTTTTGCAAGAGTAATAATATCTGGCTCAATTTCATATAGATTACTTGCCAAAAATTCGCCCGTTCTATAAACTCCTGTCTGAACCTCATCAACAATTAACAAAATATCTTTCTCTTTTAAACTTGTTACAAGTTTTTGAACTTCCTCTTTATCAAATGGATAAACACCCCCCTCTCCTTGAATAAGTTCAATCATCACTGCAACGGTTTTAGAGTCTATCTTATTGTAGATATCCTCTATATCGTCTGCATATACAAAACCATCTGGATATGGTCCAAAATAACTCATATGCATCTTCTCCTGTCCTGTTGCTTTAAGAGTGCTTATAGTTCTTCCATGAAAAGAGTTTTTAAGAGTGATGATTTTATATCTTTTTAACTCTCCATCTACCTCTCCATATTTTCTTGCTATCTTAATAGCACCCTCGTTCGCTTCTGCTCCACTATTGGCAAAAAAACATTTACCCTCAATTCCACTCAAATCAACTATCTTTTTTGCTAACTCCACTTGTGGCTCTATATAATATAGATTTGAGATATGAACTATTTTTGAAGCCTGCTCACAAATTGCATCTCTTAATTTCTCATTTCCATGTCCAACACTTACAACTCCTATTCCGCTTGTGAAATCTATATAATCTCTTCCCTCTTTATCCCACAAAGTGGCACTCTTACCCTCTACAAAATTGATATAGTTTCTTTTGTAAGTTGGTAATATATATTTACTATCAAATTGTTCCATTTTTTACTCCTCTACTAAGTGAATTATCCGTTCCTTAAAACTTACTCATCTTTAAACACATTTACTCAAAGATGATGTTTAATTCCTGCTTCCATGATACTGGTTAAATCTATCAGAGCATCCGATAAATTCAGAGCCGCTATCTCCACAGGCGTTACTTCCCGATGAACTCTCGGTAGTTTGTTATGTAGGTTAATAGAGGCTATATAATCTCTATCACCTTTTAATCCGCATATGTTTTATCACCCTTTTTTCTTGGGTATTGTTTTCTTGATAATTGTTTTGATAATTTTTTTAGTTTTTTTAATTTTTTGCTTAATGGTTTAGGACTATCAATAAACCCAGCATTACTTAATACTGCAAAATGTTTAATTCCTAAGTCTATCCCAACACTTGCTTGATTTTTGCAAGGGAAATAGCTTATAGATGGCTTTATTGCAAAAG
>CAZBVR010000075.1:0-2583 GCA_964495415.1 uncultured Nautiliales bacterium | reverse complement strand
TTCAAATCCACTATTTTTAGATACCACATAATCAAACACTTCCATACTTGAAGCATAATCATCTGATAAATTTTTAGGTCTTATTTGCACTTCTACTTTTTGTTCTTGTGCTACTTTTGCTATCTCTTCATCATCTGTTGATACTACTATCTTATCAAACAGATTACTCTTTTTTGCTGTCTCTATGCTATAAGCAATAAGGGGCTTTCCACAAAATAGTTTTATATTTTTTTTTGGTATTCTTTTGCTTCCACCCCTTGCTGGAATTATGCAGATAGTTCTATTTTTCATTCGCCTCTCTTTCTCTCTCTTTTTTTATGATATAATCATATCAAAAAAAGGATAAAGATGATACTAATTGCAGGACCTTGTGTAATAGAAAGCAGAGAACAGATTATGAGAATAGCGGAAGAGTTAAGTTATGCAAACGAAAAATATGAGTTCTATTTTAAAGCGAGTTTTGATAAAGCCAATAGAACAAGTTTAGAAAGTTATAGAGGACCCGGTTTAGAAGAGGGGTTAAAAATTTTAGAGGATGTAAAAAAAGAGTTTGGATATAAACTTTTAACAGATATTCATGAAACAATCCAAGTAAAACCGGTTAGTGAAGTGGTAGATGTTTTGCAAATACCGGCATTTCTATGTCGCCAAACTGACCTTTTAGTTGAAGCTGGAAAAACAGATAGGGTTGTAAATATAAAAAAGGGGCAATTTATGAACCCTGTTGATATGAAATACTCAGTGGCAAAAGTGTTAAAAACAAGAGGTTGTAACGAGGTAAATTATGAGAACTCAAAAAAATATGGAGTTTGGCTTACAGAGAGAGGAACAACATTTGGATATGGAAACTTAGTTGTAGATATGAGGTCTTTTCCTATTATGCGAGAGTTTGCTCCTGTTATATTTGATGTAACTCATTCGGTTCAAATGCCTGGTGGAGCAGGTGGAAAAAGTAGTGGAAAAAGAGAGTTTGTTCCATACCTTGCAAAAGCAGCGGCCGCAATAGGAGTAGATGGATATTTCTTTGAAACCCACTACAATCCAGAGGAGGCATTAAGTGACGGGCCAAATATGTTGCCTCTTAATGAATTAAAACAACTTTTAACTCAAATTGATAAAATAAGAGAGTCAATTATATAATTTTGCTCCTCCCAACTTTGACACTTTAAAGTTGGGATAGTTATTAAAATTGATAATAAACTCAATCGTTCTTCAACTATATGCTATTTCAAAACTCCTTTCCTTTTTCTCTTTTCTCTTATCTATTCTTTCTGAAATAGCTCTCAATTCCATCCGCGATATATTTTGCAACTCTTTTCTGATAACTTTTTGAATTTAACCTTTTTGCTTCTATTTTGTTAGAAAGATATCCTGTTTCAATAAGAATAGCAGGCATATTTGTGCCTACCAATACCCAAAATGGTGCCGGTCTAACCCCTCCATCTTTTATATGTGAGTAATGTTTTTGCAGATTGTAAATAAGTGATTTTTGAATATCAATAGCCAATTTTGTAGAGTCTATAATTCTATTCTTATTTAGAAAATTTAATACAATGTTTTGAGTTACAGATGACTCCAAGTTCCCAATTGCACTATTTTCCAATTTTGCAACTCTTTTGGCTCTTTCACTTCTTGCTGGAGATAAAAAGTAGGTTTCAATTCCATAAACGTCAGGAAGGCTGGGTGCAATGTTACAATGTAAAGAGATAAATAGAGAGGCTTTTTTCTGATTAGCAAACTTAGTCCTATTTTTTAAAGTTATAAATCTGTCTCTATATCTTGTAAGATACACTTTATAGCCTCTTTTGTTTAATTCATATTTCAGATATTTAGCAATAGGCAATACTATATTTTTTTCTTTTATTCCATATTCTCCTATACCTCCGGGGTCTTTTCCTCCGTGTCCTGGGTCAATAACTATAATCCACTCTTTATTAAAAATCGTTTTTTTAGAAAAGGCACTCTGTTTAAAAGGCAAAACTATTTTTAAAATACCATTTTTTCTGTAAAACTTTATAACAAACTTTTTCTTTGCATAAACAACAACTCTAATTCTATTTTTTGCAAATCTTACTATTCTTAAAAAGTAGTTTTTGGATAACTTCTTTAAAATTGGAGATGAGATTTTAGCATTATAGATATCAAAAATTTTATAGTAAGTGCCACTTTTATAAAAAGTTGAAAATTTAATTTTCATCTTATCTGGAGAATATGCGATTTTAATAGGATTTTCATAGGAAAGAACTTTAATATAATCAGACTCTGCATATAGAGGATTATTTTTTCTACTATAATTCACTCCAAAACTATCAGCAACAAAAAGAGTTGCTAATAACAGAATAAAAATTAACCTCATCTACCTGTTAATTCATCCATTAGTTCTTTTACAGATACAAGTTTATCTATCTTATATCCATTACTTCCTGTAAAGAAAAGTCCAAGTTCTTTATCTCCCATATAGGCATCGCTTAATCTATCTGCAATACAATATCCCACTTTTTTAGCTTCTACTCCTCTTTGGCAAGGTGCTACACAATTACTAATACATTTTACTTTTGGGGCTTTGTGTTCTTCTATTAGTTT
>CAZBVR010000074.1:0-2571 GCA_964495415.1 uncultured Nautiliales bacterium | reverse complement strand
CATTGTTTGCAAATTATTCATTATTAACACAATTAAAAGGGATTTTAGTAGTTGCAGTGTTTGCTTTTGTTAGTAGTTATATTGCAATTTTTATAATAAATAAAATTTCTCCATTTAGAGCAGACGAAGATGTAGAAATAGAAGGGCTTGATAGTGATGAGTGTGGTATAGAAGCTTATCCAGAATTTAAGAAATCTTTTTAATTTCTCTTTTCTTCTCCTCTCTTTTTTTGTCAAATAGATCTCCAATTTTTGTAAAACTTTTGTAATTTTTAAAAATTATCTTCAAATTTAAGGTTACTTTAAAGTAAATAGAGTTACAATTAAAGAAAAAAGGAGTTTGAAATGTTGGGGAGAATGTCATTTCTATTTTTTTTACTAATCTCAATTTTGTATGCAGAGACTTCGGACGAGGAGTATGCACTGTTTAAAAGAACAATTTCACCTTCGATGTTGTGGGGAGAGGATGGACTTATTTTAGTTCCAAAAGCGAACACAATGGGTAGAGGACATCTCTATGTTAGTATGAATGCAATAGATGCAGGAAAAATTCAGGGAGATAAAATTTATCTAACAAGTAGTAGTGTAATGTTATCTACTTCTGATGATGTTGAGTTGGGTTACACTAAAAGAGTGTTTGTATGGGATAATTTTGACTACACAAATGTAAAAATGGATACTTATCATCTAAAAGCAAGGGTGTTTCATTTAACAGATAACTATATTCCTCAATTGTCAGTGGGGGTGAATTTAGTATCTATTGCTGCTAATGATTTTAAAGATGAGAAGGACATTTTATATAATCCTTATGCTGTTTTAACTATCAATGCTCCACTATTTACAGAAAACTTAGTTTTATCTTTAACTGCTTGTGCTGAAAAGGTTTATAATGAAGAGGCGAGCACAGATGTAGTGTTTAGTGGAGGTGCGGATTTGAAACTATTTCGTCATTTATGGTTGATAGGAGAGATTCAAGGTATAGATAAAGATGGACAAAATGGTGTAATCAATGTTGGAGCTAAATTTAAGTATAAATGGTTTAGTTTAGGAGCAGGGTTATTTAATATAGCGAGAGAAGAGGTAGAGGATAAGGATGCAGAAAATAATGAACACTATTGGATGGGATATATGGCTTTTGAAATTCCATTTGATGAATTATTTAAAGGAGGAGAGAGATGAAAAAACTAATATCAGCAAGTGTAGCTGTTTCAGTATTGCTTTTTTCAACAGGGTGTTTTAAAAAGAGAGATATTCCGGCTGAGCAGTTGATTACAATTTATGATAGCAATTTAAAAGAGACAAACAAATTAGCTCCACTTGAAACTATGTATGTAAAAATAGCAGGATTGGCTCCAAATCAGATGCATAAAATTGAGATTTTGGACCCTAATAAAAAGGTTGTTAGTGAGGCTGAGGTTAGAAGTAATCAAGAGGGAGTTATTGAGCCTATGCCTATTTGGTATGATATAGGTCTTGAAAAACAGAAAGATGGTAATTTTTCTATAACAAAAGATGACTTAGCAATAAAGGCTTTTTATGTAAGAGTGAAGTCATTAGAAAATGATGATACAGATTTTGAGCAAAACTTCTTTTTAGCAATTAAAAAGCCGAGTAATCAAGATGACTTAGGAAAGAAACCTATTATAACTTCTGTGAGTGTGGAGGATGGAAACATATCTCATGCCAAAATTGAAAATACATTTTTTGAAACAGGAAGTAAAGAGCCAGACGGAAGCGATAGCAATTTAACAAAAGTTTATGTAAAGGCGGAGCAACTTCCATATAAGTATTATGAGAATGGACAAAAGAAAAATGTGGAAAATGTAGATATCTATGTTGTTCCATTTAGTGGAATTCAATTCAAAGATGGTATGGACTTAGAAGAGGTTGCGGTTACTTCAAGAAAGGATGTGGCTACTGATGATAATGAAACATATAGAACTTTAAAACCAACTTTGATATGGGATTTGAATAGAGGTCCTCAGTTGATAAATCCAGGAGACAGCAATAATGCTTATTCTATCATAATTGATGTTAATCAAAATGGAAAACTTGATATTGGAGAGGATTTGGACGGGGATGGAAAATATGATGTTTATACAGATGCTATTGATGGGCAAGGGGCTGCCGGATTTATTGTTATGAATACAGAGGCTAATAGTTTAGAGTATCAAATCAGTGATAAAAATGGAAACGGACAAACAACCCTATCTGAAAAAGAGAGTGGAGATAAAAATTATCTCTATTTTAATATGAAAAACATTCCGACAAGTGAAAAAAATGTTACTATTTATGTTTTGGATAAGGATGTTGTAGAGTTGGAGGATGGAACTGACCTTAATACAAGTGATGTTAGAAAAGAGAAAGATGACGGAAACAAGGGGACCAATGCAGATATAACTCAACCGGATAATAATAAAACTTTTATGCCTTATATAAAAGTAGCTAAATTTATTACAACTCAAGATGTTGCAGGGTATGGTTATACAAAGGATATTGATAGTGAGAAAAAATTGGATATAGTTGTAGATGTCGATAAGAATGGTAAATTTGATAAAGGAGTTGATTATTA
>CAZBVR010000073.1:0-12758 GCA_964495415.1 uncultured Nautiliales bacterium | reverse complement strand
AGAGAAATTAAAAACTATAACTCTTAAAAAAAATGAATCTATCTCTAAAATCAAAGAGATAGAAAATTTAATCAACAAAAAGTTCTATTTTAAAGCTCAAGAAGAGATAAAAAATTATTTAAAATCTTATTCCTCTAATAAGGAGGTTGAAAAATTAGATAATGAGATTAAATCTGCTTTTAACAAAACAAAACCTATACTTGATGAAGCAGAGAAATATTTTAAGAGTCAAAATTATCCTCTTGCACTTAAAAAATATGAAGAAGTTTTAAATATAATAAGTGACTATGAAATAGTTAAAACAAAACTATCTCAAATTCCTTTGTTTGTAACAAATTTAAAGTATCAAATAATATCTGATAAAATTAAATTAAATTGGAATTTTTTTACTACTGGAGTTTCCTTTTTAGTTATTAGAAAAAAGGACACTATTCCTACAAATAAAGATGATGGAGAGATAGTTGCAACAACTTCAAATATGGAAATAATCGATGATAAATTTAAAAAGGGAGAGTTTTATTATTATTCTGTTTATGTAGTAAAAAATGATGTTGTTTCTCAAAAAGGGGAATATATTGGACCTATATTTCTTCCAAAAGACATTGATATAACTATAAAAGGATTAAATTCAAAGATAGAACTAAAATGGGATGTGCCAAAACATTGTAATAGTATAGAAATATATAAAACAGAAACAACTAATAAGTTTAAAAAAACAGAAGGTATTAAATTAAAAACTACTAACAATTTTTATATAGATAAAGATGTAAAAAATGGAAAAAGTTATGGTTATTTGTTTATTGCAAAATATAAAGATCCACAAACCTCAAAAATTATAGAACATCAAAATTTTGTATATTCTACTCCTGCAAAGTTACCAGACCCTATAACTGATATAGATTATAAAATCGAAAATAATAAATTATTGTTAGAATGGAAAAAAACAGATGAAAATATAGTTATAGGAGTATTTGATAGACAACCAGAATTTGTATTTAAAGAGGTTATTGATGTAAAAGAGATTCAAAAACATAAAATATATGCGGTTATAAATAATTCTTTACAGATACCCTTACCTTATCAAGGAGTTTTTTATGTAGTTCCTTTTTCTGTATCTAACAATATAGGAGTTGTAGGAAAAATTAAACAAATTTCATTTATAGAGGAGATTAAAAATCTAAAAACAGAGCATTCTTCAAATCAATTAAAAATTACTTTTGATTATCCACAAGGAACTCAAAATATATTAGTAGTTTATAGAAATGATAGATTTGCTAAAAGTTTTGATGAAAAAGATAATAATAAAAAACTTTTTAGTATAGAAGAATATAATAAAAAAGGTTATTTAGCAATTGATATTGTGTCTTCTGAAAAGTATTATTTTACTATCTATGTATATGATGAAGTTTCAAATATAGTATCAAATGGTGTGGAATTTTTTGAGAATTTTGGGAAGCAAGTTGTTGTAAAATATAATGTGGAAAAAAAGAAAAAGTTCCTCTTCTTTGGAGAAACATCAGATATGTATATTAAACTAAAATTAGATAAAAATACAGATTTTATTTTAAATAATATAATAGTAGTTTTTAAAGATTTAAGTGTTCCGTTAAATAAAGACGATGGTTTGACAATTAGAACTATGAAAAAAGTAACCTTTTCAGATGGAGTAGGAAGAATTCCAATTCCAACCAAATATTGGAATAAAAAAGGTTATGTAAAACTCTTTTTCAAAAACCAAAGTGATTATAAAAATGCAAGATTATTACCAGATAGGGAAGATAGGATAAAATTATAATTTCTCTTCCGTGTTTTGGTAATATCCAATTTTGATAGAATCTATTAAAATTTGAGAGTTTCCTCTATATTAAAGCTTCTTTTATAACTTCCTCAACTCTTTTTACTGGAATAAGTTCTAATCCATTTTTTACTTCATCTGGAATATCATCTAAGTCTTTATCATAATTTTTTTGTGGAATTAAAACTTTTTTAATTTTTGCTTTGTATGCAGCGATTAGTTTTTCTTTCAGTCCTCCAATAGGTAGAACATCACCTATCAAACTAACTTCTCCTGTCATTGCAATATCGTGTCTAATTTTTTTATTACTAAAAATTGAAGATAAAACAGTTACCATTGCAATTCCAGCACTTGGTCCATCTTTTGGAGTAGCTCCTGCTGGGAAGTGAATATGAACATCGAATTGTTTATAGTAGGGTTCTTTTGAATCGCTAACAGAAGGAACTTCTAATTTCTCCTCATCAATCAATACTCTTGTTACACTTAGAGCGATTCTTGCACTCTCTTTCATAACATCTCCTAAACTTCCCGTTAAGACTAAACCACCTTTACCTTTGATTTTGATTGCTTCGATTTTTAAGATATCTCCTCCCACGGGTGTCCAAGCCAATCCATTCACAACTCCAACTTTATCCTCTTCTTTTTCAATTGTCTCGATGCCTCCAAGACCTTTATCAATGAACTGCTCTAAGTTTTTGATTGTAATTGAAACCTTTTTCTCCCCTTTTAGAAGTTTTTTAGCAATTTTTCTCATCAATTTTGCAATAATTTTTCTTAGGTTTCTAACTCCCGCTTCTCTTGTATATTCATCTATAAGTTTTTTAATCGCTCCATCTGAAATAGATGCTTCTGTTTTTTTAATAGAGTGTTTTTTCATCTCTTGGGGAATTAGATATTTTTTAGCTATTTCAAACTTCTCATTTGGAGTGTAACTATCTACAAAAATCAGTTCAAGTCTATCTCTCAATGGAGCTGGAACTAATGAGATATCGTTTGCGGTTGCTATAAAGATAATTTGAGAAAGGTCCAACTCAAAGTTTAGATATAAATCTCTAAAATTGCTATTTTGTTCAGGGTCTAAAACTTCCAATAAAACGGCTGTTGGGTCTCCTTTCCCTCTTCCTATTTTATCAATTTCATCTAATACCATAACCGGATTCATACTTTTAGCATTTATTATTCCTTGAACTATTCTTCCGGGCATACTTCCAACATAAGTTCTTCTGTGACCTCTTAATTCACTTACATCTTCAAGTCCTCCAAGTGCAATTCTTACCAACTTTCTTTTAAGAGATTTTGCAATTGAGTTTGCCAAACTTGTTTTACCAACCCCCGGAGGTCCAACAAAACAGATAATAGCCCCTTTATACTCATTACCTCTTAACTCTACTAACTCTTTTGCAGCGAAATAGTCAATAATTCTCTCTTTTGCTTTTTCTAATCCATAATGTTCTTTATTTAAATTCTTTTCTAACTCTTCAATTTTTAGATTGCTTTTTGAGAGTTTTCCAAAAGGGATTTGTAAAGCCCACTCTATATAATTTTCAGTGGTAGCATATTCAGCACTTTCTGGATGTAGTCTGCTTAATCTTTCAATCTGTCTTTTTATCTCTTTATATGCACTTTCCGACATCTTTGGTTTTAGTTTTTCAAGTTTTTTATTATAGGCTTCAATCTGTTTATTTTGAGACTGAGTAATTCCAAGTTCATCTTGAATCATCTTTAACTGCTGTTTTAAAAAGTATTTTCTGTTTGTTTCATTTATAGATTTAGTAACTTTTTGAGCAAGTTCTGTTTTGATTTTATTGGTTTCTATCTCCTCCAATATATATTTAATCAAAAGAGTTAGTTTATCAATTATATCTGTTAGTTCAAATAGTTTGTAACTCTTTTCGCTGTCAAGTTTTAGATTTGATGATAGGATATCTACAATTCTATGAGGTTCGCTTTTTTCATCGATAATTTTAATAATATCTCTTGGAAATAGAGGATTGTATTGAGTAAGTTCCTCAACCTTATCTTTTAATGTTTCTATAAGGGCATTTAATTCACTTTTATTAACACTCTCCTCTTTTCTATTTTCGATTATATCAATTACTCCTTTTAAAGGTTCTTGTGATGTTATTTTTTTAATTGTTCCTTTTGCTAATCCTTGAAATAGAATTTTTAGTTTTCCGTTTGGTAATTTTACCTCTCTAATGATTGCTCCAATTGTTCCTACACTATTTGGCTCTTTTTTTGTAGCAACAAAGATAAGTTTATGGTCTTTGTGAGCCTCTTCAATTGCTTTAATGTCTATATCATTTTTTAGAAAAAGAGGTATTATCATAAATGGATATACTATATTCTCTTCTATTAAAATAGGTAACTCTGTTGGAAATTTATCATAGTTTTCAAGTTTCATCTTTTTCTCTCCTACCAGTAAAATAGTTTTTTATACCAAGGAATATATGGTGGTATAATTGTTTGGTTTTCTTCTTTTTTATAGTGTGCAACACTTTTCTCTTTGCCTACTCTTTTATATAGAGATGCTATCTTGTTATCAAAAGAGATTATTGTAGCTTCTAATTTTGCTTTGATACTGTTCAATTCATATCTGTATGGGCTGTTTGGATATCTTTTCAATATCTCTTTTGTTTCTTTTAATGTGTCAAGTAACTTTTTTTGATTTGTGTAGCTATTATCGAAAGATAAAAATTTAATTTTAATTTTCATATAGTCACACCACTCCTTCTCATATCTATTGGCATAGCGCTTTTTATATTCATCTAAGTAAAACTCTGCTAATTTATACTCTCCATTTTTGTAGTGAGCATAAAATAGTATCAAAAGATTTGTTGGAATAAAATCTGAGTTTGGATGTTCAACTTCTAATGAGGTAAAATCATCATCCGCTTGGTCTATATTTAAAAAGCTCAAATCTTTATAGATTTTGTTATGCCAAAAGAGAGGAGTTTGCTCTGAGATTTTATCTCTTTTATCGGCACACCCCGTTATTAGCAATAAAAGTAAAATTGTGAGTGAAGTTTTTTTCATTATTATCCTTTTAGAGTATTTAACTCATTTATAACTTTTTCCAACTTCTCTTTTAACTCTTTTAACTCCTCTCTATTTTTTTCAACAATCTCTTTTGGAGCTCTTTCCACAAAGTTTTTATTTGATAGTTTGCTACTCAACTTTTTAATCTCTTGTGTAAGTTTTTGTTGCTGTTTATTTAATCTATTGATTATAGGAGTAAGGTCGATATCACTCAATGGAATAAATGTTTCCACATTATCGCTGATATCTGCAACAGCATTTTCTATTTTCTCTTTTGTAAATTCTACATTTTCAACTTTTGCTAATTTTTGAATATATTGTTTAGTCCATTCTGGTAAATCTGTTAATAGATAAACCTTATTGATTTTTTGATTTGCTAAATCAACTAAGGCTTTTGCTCTTCTTATTGAGGTTATCGCTTCAATTACTATATCAAGTTCTTTAACTTTTTCAATATCTTGAACTTTTGGATATTCCATTATCATAATAGAGTTGTTATCTTCCAATTTTGTTCCACTCAATGTTTGATAGATATATTCAGTTATGAATGGCATAAAAGGGTGTAAAAGTTTCATAGCCTCTTTATAGATGGCTCCAAGTTCAGGAATAGACTCTTTGCTTATTTTGCTAAGTTCAATTCCCCAATCGCAGAAATCTTGCCATAGAAATCTATACAGACTCATACTTGCATCATTAAATCTATACTCATCTAACTCTTTTCTAACCTTTTTAATTGTTTCATTCAGTTTATAAAGCATATATTTTCCAAGATGAGTTTCCACTTTTATCTCTTTTAAATCTTTAAACTCTTTGTGGCTCATTAAAAGATATCTTGTTGCATTGTATAACTTATTGGTAAAGTTTCTTGATAATTCAAGTTTTTCATCACTCAATCTAATGTCTCTTCCTTGAACTGCTAAAATAGCTAATGTAAATCTTAAAGCATCTGCTGAGTATTCCTCAATTACTTCAAGAGGGTCAATTACATTTCCATCCGATTTTGACATCTTTTTCCCATATTTATCTCTTACAAGAGCATGTAGATAAACATCTCTAAATGGAATCTCTTTTAGAAATTGAGTTCCCATTAACATCATTCTTGCTACCCAAAAGAAGAGAATATCAAAACCAGTTATTAAAAGGTTATTTGGATAAAATCTTTCTAAATCCTCCTCTTGCCATAAAGTTCCTTTTCCAAACTCTCCATTTCCCCAACCGAGAGTTGAAAATGGCCACAAAGCACTACTAAACCAAGTATCTAAAACATCTTTATCTTGATAAATATCTTTACTTTGACATTTTGGACAAGTTGTTGGAGCTTCATCGCTATCGTCAGCCCATTCGTAACCGCAACTTTTACAATAGAAAACTGGGATTTGGTGTCCCCACCACAATTGTCTTGATATACACCAATCTCGTAACTCTCTCATCCAAGCATCATAGTTGTTTTTCCAAGTTGCTGGGTGGAATTTTACCTCTCCTCTATTTGCGGCTTCTATTGCAGGAATGGCAGCCTCTTTTTTTAGAAACCATTGAGTTGATAGGTATGGCTCAATAACACTTTGACATCTATAACAGTGTCCAACTTGATGAGTATATTCCTCTACCTTTTCAATAAATCCCTCCTCTTGAAGTGTTTGAACTATATCTCCTCTTGCTTCTAATCTATCCATCCCTTTAAATTGACCACTTATTTCAAGCATAATCCCTTTTTCATCAAACACTTTTATTATTTCAAGATTATGTCTTAATCCAACTTCATAATCGTTAGGGTCGTGAGCAGGTGTTACTTTTACAATACCGGTTCCAAATTCCATATCTACATATTCATCTCCAATTATTGGAATCTCTCTGTCGATTAAAGGCAATTTAACCTTTTTTCCAATTAGATGAGAATATCTTTTATCTTTTGGATTTACCATAACAGCAGTATCTCCAAAATAGGTTTCAGGTCTTGTTGTTGCTACTACAAGATACTCTTCACTCTCTACGATTGGATATTTTATATAGTAAAGATGTCCGTGGTGCTCTTTATATTTTACTTCTATATCACTTAATGCTCCATCTTTTGGACACCAATTTACCATATAGTTCCCTCTAACAATCAATCCTTTATCATATAATTTTTTAAAACTTTTTTTAACAGCTTTTTGAAGCCCTTTATCCATTGTAAATCTCTCTCTCTTCCAAGCGGGACTAACTCCCAATCTTCTCAACTGAGTGGTAATTACATTCCCACAACTTTTTTTCCAATCCCAAACTTTTTCTAAAAATTTTTCTCTTCCAATCTCCTCTTTTGTTGTGCCAGATGCAAGTATTTGTTTTTCTACAACATTTTGAGTAGCAATTCCAGCATGGTCAGTTCCGGGTTGCCATAATGTAGCATATCCATCCATTCGTTTATATCTCACCATAATATCTTGTAAAGTAAATGTTAAGCCGTGCCCAATATGTAGGTAACCGGTTACATTTGGAGGTGGCATCATAATGCAAAATGTTTTCTCTTTGCTGTAATCAACCTCAAAATAGTTTCTCTCTTCCCAAATTTTGTAATAACTTTCCTCAATCTGTTTCGGATTGTAGATTTTTTCCATTTTTTAAATCCTTTTCGATTTTTTTTTCATAATTATATCTAAATTTGCTATAATACGAAACAGGTAGTTTCTAAGTTAAGGAAATAGATATGAAATTTAATGTAGTTTTGCCAATTTTGGGATTTGAAGATAGAAAAGAGTTTGAGTTAAAAAGAATAGATAATATCTTTTTTAAGTTAGAGGGGGAGGATTTAACTTTTGCTTTGATAGACCCATTTGTTTTAAATAAAAATTATGATGTAATTATCTCTGATACTGATAGAGAAAAGTTAGGATTAAAAGAGGATAGTGATATGTTAGTTTTAAATATAATGATAGTAGCAATTCCTTTGCAAAATTCAACAATCAATTTTGTATCTCCTTTGATTTTTAATTTTGATAATAAAAAAATGGGACAGGTTATTTTAGAAAATGCAAATAGATATTCATTAACTGATCCATTGGCAAACTATTTAAGGGGAGAATGATGATAACTATTTTAGGTAATGGAAAGATGGCTTTGGCTATTGCAAAGGGTTTAAATGGAGAGTGTGAAGTTGTTGGAAGAGATGATGAAAAATTAAAGCAGTTTTGTAGAGAGAGTGGAGTTAAAAAATATCATCTTTTAAATAATTTTAATATATCAAATAGGATTATTATTTTGGCGGTGAAGCCTTATGTTTTGGATATTTTGAATTTAGAGGGTGAGGCTGATGAGGTTATCTCAATTATGGCAGGAAAAAAAATTGTTGATATTAAAAGAAAAATAAAAGCAAAAAATATAGTAGGGCTATGCCAAATATAGGAGCAGAGTATTTTGCTTCTACAACTGCTATTTTTGGAACAGAAACTGCTCAGCAAATTTTTGATAAAATAGGAGTTACGATTAGGGTTGCCTCAGAGAAGGAGTTGGATATTGCAACGGCTATTGCAGGAAGTGGTCCAGCTTTTTTGGCTATGGTGGCTGAGGCAATTTCAGACGGAGGAGTGCTTTGCGGTTTAAATAGAGAGTTAAGTAATCAACTCACAAAAGGGTTATTTAAAAGTTTTGCTTCAATAGAAAGGGCTCCAGCTGAGATTAAAGATAGTGTTATGAGTCCAGCAGGGACAACGGCGAGTGGTTATGAGGTATTGGAAGAGGGAAGTGTAAGAAGTAGTTTTATAAAGGCTATAAAAAGTGCATATGAAAAATCTCAAAAAATATAGTTTCAGTTTAATAGAACTTGTTGTTGCTATTGTTATTATAGGGATTGTGGTAACAGCTATACCTGCTGTTTTAACAACATCGGGTAAAACAGCTGAAATCAATTTAAAAGAGAAAAGTTTTTTTAATGCCTATTCATTAGTAACTTTACTCCAATCTCAGTATTGGGATGAAAATAATACAAAAGGGGATAACTATTATAAAGTTTTAACAGCTGATAATGGAGATTCAGAGCTTATGTGTGAAAGAACAGGGGTTATAGAGGTTAATAATAGTAGTGGGGCAGTGTGTGCCACAGATGATAACAAGACTTCTGCCTTGGGAGTTGATAGTGATGAAGACCCAAATGATGAAAGCACCTTTGATGATATTGATGATTTTAATAACTATTCCACAGAAATTAACGATTTTAATATCAGTGTGAGAGTAAAGTATTGGGATGATAGTGGGGATTATACAGGAAAGAGAATCTATTTAACTGAAAAAGATACACCGGTATCTGGAACTAATCTTAAAAATGTAGAAATTATAGTTAAATCAAAATCAAATCCAGATGAAACTATTGCTGTATTGAAGTATTTTACTTCCAATATAGGAATGGTGAAAATAGAAAGAAGGAATGAATGAAAAAGAGAGGTTTCACTTTAATAGAGATTATTATTGTGCTTGTTATTTTGGGTATTTTGTCTCATATAACTTTCTCTATTTTATCTAAGGTGTATGAAAATTATGTAAGAACAAGAGAGTTAAATAAACTTAATACAAAACTTGATGCCACAATGGAGATTATTGCTACAAAACTAAAAGATAGAGTTAGAAATAGTGTTATTATTACAAAATATCCTCATGATTTTAATGATACAGACGAGGATAAGGTGGATTTTAAACCAATAGCCGATATTGATGCGGGAGAAACTGAATATACCGTTTTGGAGTGGTTAAATAAAGATTATGAAGCAAAAAATGGAATGTGGGATTCAACAACTAAACATATTCAAACAGGTTGGAGTGGATTTATCGATTTAGGTTACAATTCTCATAAAGTTCAAGATGACCCAAAAGTGTTTGAGTTGATTTCTCCGGATAGCAACTTTTCAATTGTGAAATTGATTGATGAAAATATAACCCACTCTTATGGAAGAGGAGTAAATGATGTTTTTGATGAAAATATAACAACTTTACTTTTTGCTGGTATTGATGGAGGAGGAGATATAGTATATGATATAAATCAAAGTTATGGTTGGTATTATAATGAAGATAAGAATAGAACAGCAAAAGCTATGTTTGCTATTTTAGGATATGATTCTGAAACAAATAGTAGTGGATTATATACAGATATAAACATTAGTTCTATTACAGAAAATAATGATTCAACTCTCTTTTCAAGATACTTTTTAGTTAGAACTGCATATGCTTTGGTGCCAATAGAGAATAATGAAACAAGAGCAGATGGAGAGCATGTAAATGATTTAAATTTAACTTTTGTCTATAATTATCAACCTTGGAATGGGGATTGGTTTAAAGATGGAAATAGAACCTTAATTGCTAATCACATTACAGAGATTAGATTTAAAAAAGATGCTCACTCTCCAATTATAAGGTTGTATATTTGTGTGCAATCTCCAAATATGATTGTGGATAGAAAAGACCCAGACAATCCAGATGATAACTTATATCTAACTTTATGTAAAGAAAAGGCTATATTTTGAAAAAGTCATTTGCTATGTTGGTTGCTATTGGATTTATTGTTGTTATGGCTACGGTTGCCTCGTTGATGCTTGTTTTTAGTGCTGAAACTATGAGACAAACTGAGGATAATTATTTAAACTCTCAGGGGGAAATGTATGCCAAAAGTGCGGTGGAGTTTGCTATTCAAGTATTAGAGAGTAGGGACTTTGAGGATTATGGTTGTGTTGATAATGTAGATGTAAATACCTCATTGTATGATATAAATATGACATTTCACTATTTTTTTAAGGGTTGTCCTACTGATTGTGCAAATTGCACTGAGATAACAACAAAAGAATCTAATGGAACTGTGATGATAAATGTTTATGTAAAAAGTAAAGTTAATAATGTTCGATTTTTTAAACAAACTTTACAGAAATTTTGATAAAATTTAGATATAATTAAATTCAAAATTAAAATGGAGGTAAGAGTTATGAATGTAAGTATAGTTGGAAGACATTTAGATTTGACTGATGCAATGAAATCAGCAATAGATGCGGTTATTGAAGATATCAAAAAGTATAATTTAGATATTATTGCTGTAAAAGTAATTGTAGAAGAGGATAAAAAACATCATACAAAAGTTGAATTTAATGTCCAAATTGCAGGTAAGGGAGCAGTTGTTATTACTCAAAAAGATAAAGATTTTTATAAAGCAGTAGATATATCAAAAGATAGATTGGAAAAAGCATTAAGAAGATATCATGATAAAGTTACATCTCACAGAGTAAAAGAGGAAATTCCAGCAATTATTACAGATGAGGTAGAAGATGAAATTGTTCCAGTAGATTTAGCTGCTGAAAAACCTATGAGAGTTGAGGAAGCACTTGAAGAGTTTAAACAAACTCATGAGGCTTTTATGGTATTTAAAGATACAGAAGGGAATACAAGAGTTTTATACAGAAGAAAAGATGGAAAATTTGGACTTTATTAAGTCTATTTTTTCTTTTTCTTCCTTTTTTCTATTCGTCCCACAATTTTAGTTTTACTCCAAGTTGTTCCAATTTAGTTGTTAGATTTTCATATCCTCTAAACAGATGATAGATTCTGTGAATAGTTGTTTTATCTTCGGCTATGATACCAGCTAAGACTAAGGCAGAAGATGCTCTTAAATCTGTTGCCATAATATCCGCTCCAATTAAATCACTTTTTCCATATATGGTTGCTACTTTTCCACTTCTTTTGATTTTAGCTCCCAATCTTTGAAGTTCGGCAATATGCATAAATCTGTTTTCAAATAGAGTTTCTTCTATTGTAGATACTCCCTCAGCTTGTGTAGCCACAGCCATAAACTGAGCTTGCATATCTGTTGGAAAACCGGGATGTTCTGAGGTTACTATATTAACGGGTTCTATCTTTTGAGTTGGAAGAATAGTTATTTGATTACTCTCTTTTTTAAATCCAAATCCCATTTCTCCAAGTTTTGAGATTATATTTTCCAGATGCTCAGGTATTATATTTTTGATTGTAACTTTTGAATTGCTTATTGCACCAGCACACAGATAGGTTCCCGCTTCAATTCTATCAGGAATTACTTTTAAATCTGCTATTTCAATCAACTCCCCATCAGTTCCCTCTATTGAAAGAGAGCTTGTGCCGATTCCTTCTATTTTAACTCCACTTTTTGCTAAAACTTCGCATAATTGAACAACCTCGGGCTCTTTTGCAGCATTTAGAATTTTTGTAGTTCCTTTTGCTAAAACGGCGGCCATAATTATGTTTTCAGTTCCAGTAACAGTTATTTTATCAAAAATAATTTCAGTGCCTTTTAATTTTTCACATTTGGCATGAATATATCCATTTTCAATTTTTATTTTTGCTCCCATTTTTTCTAAGGCTTTTAGATGTAAATCTACCGGTCTTAATCCAATGGCACATCCACCGGGTAGAGATACTTCACACTCTTTAAATCTTGCTAATAATGGACCTAAAACTAAAATAGATGCCCTCATTTTTCTTACAATATCATAGATAGCAGTAGTTGAGTGGATTTGAGAGTTATCAATCTCTATTTCTCCATTTTCAAACTCTATCTTACTTCCTAAAAGCTTTAATAGTTTAATCATTGTATTGATATCTGCAACATTTGGTATATTGGAGATATGGACTCTATTTTTTGCTAAAAGAGTCATTGCTAAAAGTGGAAGTGCAGAGTTTTTTGCTCCAGAGATAGTAACCTCTCCTCCTATTTTTGAGTTATATATTGTTAATACTTGCATCTCTATTATTTAGATATCCCATTTAAAAAGATAGGATATCTTCTCCTCCTTTCATAAAGTTTTTTAATCTGTATTTTTTTCAAAAGAGTAAAGAAGTTTTATCTCTTCCGCCCACAGAGATGGGTCTATTGTTTCTAAAATTAGAGGAATCTCATCAATTCTCTTATCTCTCATAATATATTTAAAAGCATCAAGCCCAA
>CAZBVR010000072.1:0-4427 GCA_964495415.1 uncultured Nautiliales bacterium | reverse complement strand
GAGTTGTTAGATAAAATACCTGATATTGATAAAATGCTTTTTACCGGTTATTATAAAGATGAATTAAATGATATACAACTAAAATGTTTTAATGAATTTGATTTGGTAGTTGAAGGACGATTTGAAGAAGATAAAATGGGGAATTTTCTATGGAGAGGTTCATCAAATCAAATAATTTCTTCACCTTCAAAGAAGTATTTAGATAAATTAGATTTTTTTACCAATGCTAAAAGTGCAGGATTAGAAATAAAAATAATTGATAAAGAGATAATATACTATGGAATTCCAACAAATAATAATGAAATTGAAAAGATTGAAAATATTTTAAAAAGACTTTAAAAATCTTTATAAGAGATAATTTATGTGAAATCATCTCTTAAAAGTCAAATTCCGTCCCCTTTCTTTTATATAATTCCAAAAACAAAACAAAAGGAGAAACAGATGAAAAAAGCGGTTATTACAATTTTGGGAGTTATTAGTTGTAAAAAGTATGAAGATGGAAAAATAGAGTATAAAAAAGAGAGTAGAGCACATTATGAAGTTTCTGATGAGTTAGAAAATATATTAACATTAAAAAATAGCAATTATACAAATATGTTGCCAGTAGTTATAGAAAATTTCTATCCAGAATATGATATAGTTCCAGTTTATACAACGGGTTCAAAAAAAATACAAACAGAAGTATTGAAAATTTGTGAAGATGACCATATAGAAAATGTGGATAAAGTTATAAAAGAGATATTTGATAAAGGGATTTTTATAGAGAATGAAAATAAATTTAGAACTATTCTACAACAGATTGATGAAAAGATAAGAGAGTATGATGAGGTTATTATTGATGTAAGTCATGGATTTAGACATCTTCCTATTTTGATGACTATCGATTTAATTATCACATCTCTAAAAGAAAAAGGAAAAATTAGACAGATACTTTTTGCAGAGGAGATTGTGCAGTATAAAAAATATAAAATTGTAGATTTAAAACACTATTTAGAGTTATCAAACATCGCATTTTTAATAAACACTTTTAAAGATAATTACACCGTATCAAAACACATTCAATTAAGAGATAAAGAGTTTTTAAAATTAGCAAAGACTATGAGACAATTTTCAGATAACCTAATGGGATTGTCTATTGAGCATCTATTGAATTACATAGTTCCAAAACTACTAACAGAGATAGAGAATATCAAGGATGAATTATTTAGTGATGAGTTACAAGAGATTAAAAGACATATTCAATCAATTTATACTAAAAAGGAGCATAGATATATCACTTTTTATAATATAGCAAAAGATGTAAAAGATAAAGGATATTTGGTTTTAGCAATTTCTCTAATGTTTGAGGGGATAGGATTTTATATTAAAAGTGCTTTTTCAGCATTAGACGAAAATTTAAAACTCTATTTTGATGAATTTGAAAAGAAAATTGAGAATCAGGAATTAAGTTATTATGATATGACAAATTTAACAAAAGCAATTTTTACTATACAAAAAGGGAGTTTAAGAGAGGTTGAAGGATATAATTTTGGAAGCTCTAATAAAGATAAATTTTATCAATTTAGAAATCAATTTTGTTTTGGTGAAAAAAGTGATAAATTTATTAAATTGTTGAAAAGTGTAAGGGATTTGAGAAATAACCTTTTACATGCAAATTCAGGAGAAACTATTGAAAATATAACAGGAGAGGTTAATAATTTGCTTAGAGAGTATAAAAGACTTATTATTGATGACAATTATCTTTCTAATAATTCAAAGTTTAATAAAAAGTTCAATAAACAACGACATATTTAGGCGAGATAATTTAATATAATTCCTTTATCAAAATAGATAAAGGGGATTTATGATATTTTTTGTTGAGTTTATTTTAGTGAGTATGATAATTGTTGTAATAGGTTATATTGTTAAAAGTCTTAATTCGATACAAGAGATAGATAGTTTTATAGAGTTATTAAAGAAAAAGGAGTGTCAAAATGAGAGATATAAATATACTCAAATCGTATAAGCGAGAGATAAATCTTAAAAAAAAGATAGTGCCTTCAAAAAAAGTTTATACAAGAAAAGTAAAATATAAAAGAAAAATTTTGGATTAAAGGAAGAGTATGGAAAGAGTAGTAATCATAAACAGAGCAGTTCCGGGGAGTGGAAAAACAACTCTTACAAAAAGCATCGTAAAAGAGTTAAAAAGCAATAATTTAGATGTAGCTATCCATTCAACTGATGAGTATTTTATGGAAAATGGGAGATATATGTTTGATATTACTAAATTAGAAGAGTATCACAAAAAGAATCTTCAACAATTTACAGATTCTGTTAAGCAAGGGATTGATGTGGTAATTTGTGATAATACAAATATAGCCCCTTGGCAAACAGAGCCATATACAAAAGTAGCCCGAGAGAATGGATATAAAGTTATTATTTTTACTCTAAACCCAAGAGAACTTCAAAAACATATAGATTCACAAAAAGTTACCCCAGAGAAACCAGATGCCCACGGGGTAGGTGAGGAGATACTAAAAAGAATGATTGATGAATACTATATCTATGATGACCTATTAAACCCAAAAACGATAATAGATAAAGATAAACATATCCATTATGTTTGGGACCAAGAAACTTTATCAAAAAAGGAGGTAGGATCAGCCAAACATTTTGATTGTGATGTTGTGTTTAGAGTTATGCCGTGGGAGTATCACCACCTAAAAGATAGTATTGGAGCGAAATTTCTAAAAATTATAAAGGAACTATAATGAAAATGTTTTTACTTTTTTCCCATAGTTTGACAGATGAGCAGAAAAAAGATGCTATTGAAAATCTAAAAGTTACCAAGTTTGTATCTCTTCCAGAAAATTTGCAAAAAATTTGGTCAAACATACCGCCAGAGTTGGAGAGTTTAAAAGAGTATCTAAATGAAATTAAAAGTTTTATTAGATTAGATGCAAACAAGGGGGATTTTATTCTTATTCAAGGAGACTTTGGAGCAGTTTGTGAGATGGTAAAGTTTAGCAAAGAGAACGACTTTGTAGGTATCTATGCCACCACCAAAAGAGAGGTTGTAGAGGAGAAAGAGGGAGATAAAGTTATAAAAAAATCTATATTTAAACATATCAGATTTAGGAGGTATTAAAATGGTAAATAAAAATAATAAACTCGGAAGCAAACATACAAACTTTGCGGTTTTTTTCGATGTATTGAGATGGATGGGAGAAGAAAGCAGATATATCACTATCAAAGATTTATGTGAAAGTGGAGTTGCTGATATCAAGCCAAAAACTGCTGAGAGAATTTTAAAAGGATTGTATGAGTATTTTACAGATGAGAATGGAGATGGCTATATATTAAAAACAAAAATAGGAAGAGAGATAGCATACAAAGTTCGAGACGATAAAAATGTAGTATTGGAAGTGCTGAATAAAAGTGATGATATTTCGTGGATTATCTCTAACCTCAACAATTACAACCCTCAATTATTCAATGATTTAAGTAGAGATATGGAAAATGAGATAAACTCAGTAATCAGACAAAATGAGGATATATTCCTATTTAAAAACTCTTTAATTGAGGATTTAAACGAAGAGATTTTTTCAAAGATAAAAAAAGCAATCAAAGAGAGAAGATGGCAAAAGATAACTTTTAAAAATGGTGAAGGGGTTTTGGTATATAAAGACAATCAAAAAGAGTTTGTAAAAGGTAAAATAGTAGCAAAACCATTAAAATTGATTTTTGTAGATAACAATTGGTATTTGGCTATTGAGGATGAAGAGGGTAGATTTGGATTAGTAAGACTTAGTTTTATAAAATCATTAGAAGATGACCTTTTTAAAAAAAGTTACCAAAAAAAAGTTTTAACAAAATACAAAAGTTACTTTAAAAAACTTCAAAACTCTATGACCCTGTATGGAGCTGATACAAAAGTTGCAAAATTAAGAGCAGATAAAAACATTAAAAAGTATTTCAAAAAAAGTATGAAAAAGTTTTTTCCTTCTCAAAAGTTTATAGAGGAAAATGAGGATGGAATTATTTTTGAGGTAACTTATACCCAGCCTTTGGAGATTTTGCCATTTATCAAAAGATGGCTTCCGAGTATAGAGATATTAGAACCACAAGAATTAAAAGATGAACTAAAAAAAGATTTAGAGATAGCTCTAAAAAAGATAGGAGATTAAAATGCCGATAATGACAACTACATATTATAAATGCCCAAAATGTGGATTTATTACAACAAAGAGTAGGGGGGATGTTATCTATTCTCCCACTGAATTCTCACCCCCAACCTGCCCAAAGTGTCATATCAAAATGAGAGAAGTGAATGATTCTGACCTCAACTTTGTAGGCAAATTGATAAAAATGTTTAAAAAAAAGTAATGGGAAGTTTTGTAACATTTTGAAAAATTTTTTACAAAAATTCCCATAAGTTTCGTGTATAT
>CAZBVR010000071.1:0-17014 GCA_964495415.1 uncultured Nautiliales bacterium | reverse complement strand
GCATCTGCTTGGCTCATCGCCTCTTGGAAATTTGTTACATTCTCCTCTATCTCTTTCTGTGCCTCTAAAATACCCTCTACAATTATTTTAATAGAAACATCAATCTCTGCCAAACTTTTTTGAGTTCTTTCTGCAAGTTTTCGAACTTCATCAGCAACTACTGCAAACCCTCTTCCGTGCTCCCCTGCTCTTGCAGCTTCTATTGCCGCATTAAGAGCCAATAAGTTAGTTTGTTCAGCAATCTCTTTAATTATATTTATAACATCTTTTATTTGATTTGATTGAGATGCCAACTCATTTATTCTATTTGCAACATCTATCTCTTTATTTGACTCAGTTTGAACATCTCTTACAACTTTTCGCAAAATATCTGCATTTCTTTCTAAAATCTTTTGAGTATCCATAATATCCTCTGTAGTCATCACCACTTTTTCCTCTGCAATAGCCAAATTATGCTCAACATCTTTTACATAATTTTGAACTTTTGATATTAAGTCAGATTGACTATTAACACTTTCATTTATCTCCTCAAAAGAATCATTTACCTTTTTAGAAATTCCAAAAATTGTAATAATAGAATCTTTAATCGTTAAAATCACACCTCTTAAAGCCCCTATGAACCTATTTATAGCTTTTGCTATCTGTTGTATCTCTGGAGCTCCTTTTTGAGACAATTTTATAGTTAAGTCATCTTCTCTTTTCGATAAAATTTCTACATACTCCTCTACTGGTTTAATTATTTTTCTTTCAAAAAAGTAGTTAATGGCTAATGTTATCACCAATATAAATAGTGCAATGGCACCCAAAGTTCCAAACAGCATAATTTTCTTTATTTTTGAAACTGACTTAACAGCCTGACTCATTGGTATCTCAACCGATACCATTCCTCTAATATCTCCTACCTTGTAATTGAAAGCCGTTTTTCCATAATCTTTTACCAAAACATCATAAAGGTGTTTAGGAACATCTTTATAAGGAACTCCATGACACTTCAAACAACCTTTTTTAATAATAAGAGGTTTAGCATATCTAATAACTTGCTTTCCATTTGAATCTTTTGCTATCTCAAAATACTCTTTCAATTTTTTATTTGTTTCAAACTTTTTTAATATTTTCTTTTCTATTATATTAGGTCTATTTGATGGATTTCTATATTTTAAAGAGGTTTGCTTAATATAAAATCCCGCTGTTTTAGTAAGTTTGGAAGCAACATTTCTTCCTGAATATGCGGGTGTAGCAGCCCATCTCGAAAGATTTGGGTTTGTAAATTTTACATATGGAGCTATCGTCGCCATATAACCCCTCATTGCAATAAGTTGATCAGCAACTTTTCTTGCCTTATCAATATTCTCATTTATCGCTAAATCTATTGCTTGATTTCTAATAATTATATAACCTGGTATCAAAACTGCTATCTGAGTTAAAATAATAATAAGTGCTATCTTAAATTTTGAACTCATTAGGGCTCCTCTTTTTTTAATCTAAATTTTAACATAATTATCGACTATTTAACAAATAATTTAAAATTGATTTAGGAATTTTAATCTGAAAACCTTTCTTTCTATTATGAACTTTTATTGTTCCATTATGAGCATCTACAATTAGTTTAGAAAGTGATAAACCTAATCCATTACCTTTTGTTTTAGTAGTTTTAAAAGCTTCAAAAATAGAATGACTATCCTCAAATGGAACTCCACTATCAAAAATGTTAAAATAGTGATATTTTTCATCATTTTGATATAAAATCTCTATTAAACCCATATCATCACTACTCTCTTCAATCGCATCAATTGCATTAAATATCATATTTTGTAAAACAAGAAGTATTAAATCAAAATCCGCTTTCATCTCAATTTGAGGTAAAAAATAGAGAAACTCTATCTCTTTTGAGTAACTATAAAATGATACAGCCTCTCTTAACTCCTTTTCCAATTCTGAAACATAAAATTTTGTTGGCTTTATCTTTACCCCTTTTGAAAAAAGAAGAGTTGATTTAATAATTCTTTCAACTCTAAATAAAGATTGTTTAATTTCAGAAATAACATTGTGAGCAGCACATTTTTTACTTAAAACTGACAAGAGTATAGAGATTGAGCCAATAGGATTTCTAATTTCGTGAGCCAAATGAGCGGCCATTTGTCCCATAGAGATAAGTCTTTGATTTCTTTTCTGCTCAGTTATATCTGTTGCGGAAATGATAGTTTTATCCTCTAAGTTAGATTTTTGAATTAAAAAAAATTTACCATCTATCTCAATTTCATCTTCATCTGTTTCTAAAATTTGAGGAACTATTTTTGCTTTTGAGTTTTGAGCAATAATTCTATCTTCATTATCAATAACCCACAGAGCTTGTGGTAAAAACTCTATTACACCATTTAATATATTTTTTAACTCTTTAAACTCTTTCTCTACTTCATAAGTTTGATTGATAAGATATTCAAGATTTGCTAATAGTTCTTGTGAGTTTTGAGGAAGTCTCATAAGAAAACCTTGTTTAAATAGGTGGTGGGTCCTCGGAGACTCGAACTCCGGACCACTCGGTTATGAGCCGAGTGCTCTAACCAACTGAGCTAAAGACCCGTGTCATTTTCTTGATTGAAATTATATATAAAATCAAATTTAAATGCAAGTAAATTTTCTAAAATTCCAAAAATTATCATAAAATTTATAAAACTTGTTCCTCCATGAGACAGAAAAGGTAAAGGAACTCCTACAACCGGTGCCAAATTTATAGTCATAGCGATATTAACATAGGAGTAGATAAAAATCATCAAAGCCACACTTGCAAAAATTGGCATAGCAAAATAATCATTTTTTAACTTATCAACATAACTAAAAATATAATAGACAAGAAAAAAATAGAGAAATAGAAGAATAGAAACCCCAATAAAACCAAACCTCTCTACAAAATAGGCAAAAATAAAATCGCTACTCGCTACTGGAAGGAATTTAAGCTGAGTTTGAGTTGCTTTCTCCTTCGGTTGTCCATCAAGTCCTCCCTCCCCTATCGCTATCATCGATTGTTGAACATGATAAGAGGGATTTCCAAGAAAACGATTTATTCTCTCTTTCTGATAATCTTTTAACAAAAACTTATAAGCAAATGGAGTAAAAAGAGTAGTAACAACTATTCCTATCACAACTATTTTAGTTCTAATTCCTACAATAAAAATTGTCCCCAATCCAACTATCAATAAAATCAAGGCTGTTCCTAAATCGGGCTCTTTTGCTATCAATAGAAATGGAAGCACAACATAAAAGGATAATTTTAAAAGTTGAAACAGATTATAACCATCTTTATCAGGAGGATTTTTATAGATTTGATATGCCAACATTAGCATCATATTAGTTTTCATAAACTCGCTCGGCTGAATAGTTAAACCTATCAAAGGAATTTTTAACCATCTTCTTGCACCCAAAACCGATATTCCAAACAGATCCACTCCCAACAATAGTAAAATGTTTAAAAAATATAAAAAGGGTATAACCCATAAATACTTTCTAATTGGAAAAAGAAACACCACAAAGAAAACTATAAAACCTATTATAATATATGCTATCTCTTTTTTTAATAACTTATCACTAATTTCTCCAACTAAAAATAGAGAGATAGAGATAAAGGGTAAAATTAGAAAGGGCAACACAAAATCAAAATGGTGTATCGCTCTTCGGTATCTATCTTTTTTAATCAACTCTTCTACTACCAGTTACAAGGTTTTTTCTCAACTTTTGCAAAAAGCTCATCCATCAATTTATTCATATCTTTACTTATAGTTTCTACCTCATCAATTTTCTCTTTTATATATTCATTCTCTTCTAAACAGCTATCTCTATCAATACAACTTGTTGCTTCTATTGCCATATTATGAAGTGATTTATGCAACCCTAATAACTTTTTATACTCCCCATAACATCCAAAAATATCTTTTATATCATCAGAAATAATCCATTTACCAAATTCACATTCATCACTATTAAGATGAGTTAATTTTTTATTCTCAACAATAGCTTCTTTAACATTTGATTTAAAAATTGTGTGTGCCATTTTTGCCAAATCAAGAGACAATTTATTGTTAGCTAATGTTGAAAGAATTGAATTTTGATTTGAGGTTTCACTAAATTCTCTAATAACCAACTCTAAATTATTAACATCCTCTTTTGAAGTATTTGCTATATTTGTAATTTTTTCAGAGTTAGATTGAATCTCACTACTTTCTTGCTGTAATGTTTTAATTGTAATAGAGATTTCAGCCGTAGCTTTTTGAGTTCTTTCCGCCAATTGTCTAACCTCATCAGCAACCACTGCAAACCCTCTTCCGTGCTCCCCTGCTCTTGCGGCTTCTATTGCCGCATTGAGAGCCAATAGATTTGTTTGGTCTGCAATATCTGTAATTAAATTTACTATGTTTCCAATTTCAGCACTTCTTTGATTCAACATATTGATAGCTTCATTTGTATGCTCTATAAACTCTATCAACTCCATCAAAGTTTCACTAACTCTATTTACATCCTCGCTCGATTGCAAAGATTTTTCATAAACCCTTTTATTAGCATCATCAATCTCATTCAGAAATTTTCTAACACTGCTTGTAATTGAATTTTTAATTGAGGCCAACTCATTTTTTATTCCTCCTCCCAACTCCTCTAACTCTGTTCTTAATCTATCTTTTATCTGATTCTTTTGAGTTTTTTCAATAGATTCAACAGCCTTAGATATTTCACTTATTACTCTTCTAAAACTACCTTTATATCCTCCTGTTAAAAGTCCTCTATCCCAACCATCTTCGGCCGCCTCAATAGATGACAAGATATCCCTTTGAAAAGCTTCAAGTTGGTCCAACAAATTATTTACAGCCCAAGCTGTTCTTGATAAAGGTTGTGAATTATCTATATGCACAATTCTATCCTCAAAATCCCCTTTTTCAGCCTTTGTTAAAACTCTCTCAATCTGTTCTATTAAAATGCCATCCCCTTGTAAATCTCTGTGCAAAAAATAGCAATAGTAAGCTGATAATCCCATACTCAATAAAAAAAAGATAAATCCAAAATAACTGCCCCCAACAAAATAATCAACAACTGCTGATAAAAAGAAAATTGCATTTACTATTCTTAACACCATTCTATAATCCATTGATTTCCCCTTTTTGAATTGCTAACATAAACTCATTAAAACTCATCTTTTTAGAGTTTAAAAATTTTATCACCTCCTCATATCCCGCATTCATACCACCTTCTGCCTCTATCTTTGAAATAGATTGATATAAAGGCTCAATAATCTCTTTGAAACCATCTATTGGCTTTCTCCTTACAGAATAGTATCCAACCATTTTTCCATTAGAATCATACGAAGGTGATATATTTGCAAACACCCAATAATAACCCCCATCTTTTCTCAGATTTTTTACAAATCCAAACCACTCCTTCCCATTCTCTATATGTTCATATAAAACCTTAAAGGCTGACTGAGGCATATCAGGATGTCTCAAAATGTTATGATTTTTTCCTAACAACTCCTCCTCTTCCCAACCTGAAACAGTTATAAAGTATTGATTACCATAAATGATATAACTTTTTAAATCTGTTTTAGAAACAATAAACTCCCCCTCTCTTAAAACTACTTCCTTCTCAGTTGGTGTTGTGTGTGGCTTTTTCATTCATTACTCCTTCCTATTATCTCATAATAATTGATTATCACTCCATCTATCTCACTATTAATCCAATTTGGAATTTCAGAATAATCTCCAATTGGCATTATCACTTTTGTTTCTAATAGATAACTATCGGCAATTTGCTGTAACTTTCTTGGTAATCCAAAAATGATACTATCAACAATTGCATATTTTGCTCCCAAATTGGAAACAAAAATATAATCTAATAAATCATGAACCTCTACTGCATATGGAATACTATTCTCTTTACAAAATTTATATAATTCCAAATCATTCTGATTAAAAATAAACAAAGGAGTAACTCCCGCCGACAACTTTTCAAGCTCCTCTTTTGAAGAGATTTCCATAAACAATTCATCGCTAAAAATAGGGTCATTTAAGATAATCATCTGCACTCCTTACATAAACATTTGTCTCCAATAAAACTACATTCACTTTTTGGCACAAAAGTTCCACATTTTGAGCATTGTATCAATTCATCTTCATCTTTATCTTTCATAGAATTTAGAGAACTACTTTCATTTTGATTTGAAAAAAATAATTTATAAACAACAAAACCTATAATCCCCAACACTATCAATTTAAACATCAAAATCCTTTAAAACAATATAGTGTAACTTCTTATTTTTGCAAACCTTTTTGGTAGCCTTCACTTCTTCAATCTCTTTCAATCCTTCATCTCCCTTATACAATAACATAATTGTATCATCTTTTATAAACTCTTTTGATAAATTGATTAAAAAAGTTGTATTTTTTACTGCTCTCGATGTAATTAAATCAACCTTAAATGGCTCCACTTGCTCCAATCTTTTAGGAATCACCTCTACATTTTGAAGATTTAGTTTCAATTTTAGATAGTTTAAAAGAGAGTATCTTTTTTGCAATGGTTCCACCAAATACCACTTAGTTTCTGGCAAAGCTATTGCTAAAATAATCCCTGGAATTCCTGCTCCTGTCCCTATATCAATCGCTAAATCCACTCTCTTATCATCTAAACAATCCACACTTTTTAAAGTTAAATCTATCTGCTCTTGCAACTCTCTTTTTGAATAGTTTGTAACTGAATGAACTCTATTCCATTTTAAAAGCAACTCTATATATTTTTTTAATTTATCTTTCATAACAGATGTCCCATCTTCTCTTTTTTAACTTTTAAATAATTTTCATTATATTTATTAGGCTCTATTTTAATCGGCACTCTTTTAATAACCTCAACCCCCTCTATCGAAGATAATTTATTGGGATTATTTGTTAATAATCTTATCTTCCCAATTTTAAAATGTTTCAAAATCTCAGAAACTATTGAAAAATCTCTCATATCAGCCTCAAAGCCCAATTGATGATTTGCCTCAACTGTATCCAATCCATTATCTTGTAAATGGTATGCATTTACTTTATTAAAAAGCCCAATACCTCTTCCCTCCTGTCTTAAATAGATAACAATTCCCCCCTCTTTTTCAATAGTTTTTAAAGCGGTTTCCAACTGCTCTCCACAATCACACTTTAAACTTCCAAGTGCATCTCCTGTTAAACATTCACTATGGATTCTAACAATAGGAATATCTCCAAATGGCTCTTTATAGATAACTAAGTGTTCCTTCTCACCCTCTTTAAAAGATTTGATTTTAAAATTACCAAACTTAGATGGAAGTTGTGCTGAATTTGAAATTTCCACAAAAATATCCTTTTTTGGTATAATTATAGCAAAAATCTAATGAAAGGAGATGACATCTCATAATTATAATAAAAGAGATGTTAAAAGGCAGAAATGAAACACTTTTTAAGTTTAAAAGATTTTACAAAAGAGGAAATTATTGAAATAATTGAGCTTGGTTTAAAAATAAAAAAGGAAACTAAACATAAAGTTTTCAAACCATACTTGAAAAATCTCAATTTAGCAATGATTTTTGAAAAAAGCTCTACAAGAACAAGAGTATCATTTGAAACTGGAATAAGTCAGTTGGGAGGGAATGGATTATTTCTATCAAGCAGAGAAATTCAACTTGGAAGAGGAGAACCTATCAAAGACACTGCACGAGTAATAAGTAGAATGGTAGATATGGTAATGATTAGAACATTTGGACAAGATAGACTTGAAGAGTTTGCCAACTACTCAAAAGTCCCTGTAATAAATGGATTAACAGATAAATATCATCCAGTTCAATTATTAGCCGATTATATGACAATGATTGAATTAAAAAAGGAGAAAGGAGTATGTTGTTATATCGGAGATGGTAATAATATGACTCACTCTTGGATGATATTGGCTTCCAAATTAGGATTGGAACTAAGAGTTGCAACTCCAAAAGGGTATGAACCTGAAAAGGATGTTGTAGAGATGTGCAAAGAGTTTGAAAAAAGAAGTGGAGGTAAAATTATCTACACAAACAACCCAAAAGAAGCTATTAAAAATAGTGATGTAGTTGTAACTGATACTTGGGTTAGTATGGGTCAAGAGGAGGAGAAGGAGCAAAAATTAAAAGATTTTAAAGGTTATACGATAGATAAAGAGTTGATGAAATTGGCAAAAGATGATGCTATTGTTTTACACTGCTTACCTGCATATAGAGGTTATGAAATTACAGAAGAATTATTTGAGGAGCATAGTGAAACGATTTTTCAAGAAGCGGAAAATCGACTACATTCTCAGAAAGGACTAATGGTTTGGCTAATGAAAAATTAACAATTTTACCCGAAGTTGAAATTAAAATAAAAAATTTAGAGTTTGATGTTAAAGATAATAAAAAGCTTAAACTGCCTCTAATAGCTGAAAAAGATAACAAAAAATACTATGTAATGGACGAAGAGCAATTTCTCTCTCTCGCTGAGGTAATAGGAGAAATTGTTGAAGAGAATTTCTATCTAACTTTGGAGATGAAACTATTGGAATACTTTCCAGTAGATTTTGATGATGTTAGAGCAGTTGTTATACAAGAAGTGGAGGAAAATGACCTCTCAATAGATGAAGCAATAGAAAAAGTCAAAAGAGAAAACCCCCACCTATTTAGAACAGATTTGAATTTGAATTTGAATTTGGACTTGCCCTAAGGACATATACAGATGATGAAAACAATATCAGAACGAAGTGAGGGTTTTTTAGAGGAGAAAGGCTCAAAATTTCTCTCCTTTTTAACTCCATATAGTGAATATGAAAAAACTTTGCAAGAGTTAAAAGAGAAACATCCAAAAGCCAGACATTTTGTAACTGCTTTTAGATATCTGAATCAACATAATCAGATTGTTGAGGGAAGTAGCGATGATGGAGAGCCAAGAGGAAGTAGTGGAAAGCCTATCTTAAAAGTTTTGCAAGGACATAATTTAATAAATGTTGGAGTTATTGTTGTTAGATATTTTGGAGGAACCTTATTAGGTGTCGGAGGTTTAGTAAGGGCTTACAGCAATTCTGTAAATCTCGCCATAGGAAATAGCAATTTAATACCATATGAAAATCTTATTGAAGATTATATAGAAACAGATTATTCTCAATCAAGCAAAGCAGAGTATCTTTTTAAAAAGTATGGAATTGAGGTTATAGAAAGAGACTTTTTAAATGGAATTAGATATAAAATAAGGGCTCCAAAAAAGGAGATTGAAAAGGTGGCAAAAGAGCTTTAAAAATTTTCCATTTATGCATCACTTATTTTAAGTGAAATTTAAGAGAAGTTATACTATAATACCCCGTTCAAAAAAAATCTTAAAAAGAAAGGTGGTGAGAGATTTGCCAGGAATTATTGTAAAAGATGGTGAAGATTTCGAAAATGCTTACAGAAAATTCAAAAGACAGGTTGATAGAAACCTAATCGTTGTTGAAGTAAGAAAAAGAAGATTCTTTGAACCTAAATCTGAAATTAGAAAAAAAGAGAAAATAGCTACAAGAAAAAAACTTCTTAGAAAACTTTGGATGCTTAGAAGATACGAAGCAAAATTATAATTCTATTCTCCCTTTTTGGGAGAGTAAGATAGTGTAGGAGTTACACAAATGAAAACATTTTTAACTGTCTTTATGTTTATAAATTTTCTATATGCAAATATATCTGTATCTATTTTGCCTCAAAAATATGTTATAGATAGAATCACAAACAACTCTATTGATGTTAATGTTATGATACCAAGGGGAGCATCTCCTGCAACATATTCTCCAAAGCCAAAACAATTGCTATCTTTGAAAAGAAGTAAAATCTATTTTTCTATTGGAGTTCCTTTTGAAAAGGCTTGGTTGCCAAAATTTACTTCAATAAATCCAAACATTAAAATTGTATATTTTGGAAAAAATCTAAAAAATTTAGATAAAAATCCTCACATATGGCTTAACCCTATCTTTTTGATATCAGAAGCGGAAATAGTGTATAAAGAGTTATCAAAACTTTATCCAAAAAGAGAAAAAGAGTTTAAAACCAACTTTTTAAAATTTAAAACTCAGTTGCAAGAGTTGGATAATTATGCAAAAACCCATCTCCACAATCAGAAGTTTATTATTTTTCATCCAAATCTACACTACTTTGCAAAAAGATACCATTTGAAAGAGATTGCTATTGAGAAAGAGGGAAAAGAACCTACTTTAAGATATCTCTTGAAAATCATTAAGATAGCAAAAAAAGAGAATATCAAAATTGTTTTTACAGCCCCAGAGTTTAGTCATAAAAATGCTCAATTTCTTGCCAATAAAATTGGGGGAAAGGTTGTAAAATTCTCAGCTCTTGAATATAATATAATTGAAAATCTGAAAAAGGTGATAAAAATTCTAAATGAAAATAGTTGAAATAAAAAATCTAAATTTTGAATATAATGGAGAAACTATCCTAAAAGATATAAACTTAACAATTGAAAAGGGGGATTACCTTGCTATTATTGGACCAAATGGAGGTGGTAAAACAACTCTAATAAAATTGGTATTGGGATTGTTAAAAGCAACATCTGGAACAATAGTTTTGCAAACCAAAAAAATTGGTTATGTCCCTCAATATACAAACTTCTCTCTTGATATCCCTATTACTATTTTAGATGTTGTATTACAAGGTAGATTAAGTAGATATAAATTTTTCTACTCTAAAAAAGATAGAGAGATAGCCTTTGAAAAATTGAAACTTGTAGGAATGGAGCACTCTGCAAACAAAAAGATATCAGATTTGAGTGGAGGAGAAAGACAAAGAATTTTAATAGCAAGAGCTCTTGTTAGCAATCCCGATATCCTTATTTTAGATGAGCCTACAAGTGCTATTGATATTAAAGGTCAAAAAGAGATTTACCAAATTTTAAAAAAGTTGCCTATGACAAAAATTATTATCTCTCATGATACAAACATATTGTTAGAGGGAGTTAATAAAGTAGCTTGGGTAAGCAAAACCCTTATTTTACACAACACCCCAGACCTCCATTTTTCGAGAGGAGATGGGCACTTCTGTGAAATAGAGTTTATAAATGCTATTCAAAATTGTAAGCTGTGTCATAATGACTGAACTATTTGAACTAATTCCAAACTCTTTTTATGCCTCTTTTCTTATCTCTATTGCAGTGGGAATTATTGGAAGTTTAATCACTATCAATAAAAATAGTTTTATAGCAGGAAGCATAGCTCACGGAAGTTTCGGAGGGATTGGAATTGCCATCTATTTTGGTATTCCAATTTTACTTTCAACTTCTCTCTTTGCAGCCTTTTTGGCAATTATTTTAGCACTTATAACCCTAAAAATACCACATAGAAGCGATGCAATAATAGGAGCAATATGGGCTGTTGGAATGAGTATAGGACTTATCTTTGTTGAGATGAGCGAAGGATATAATGGAGGAGTAATAAGTTACCTATTTGGTTCTATTTTGACAATAAGCGATGCAGATATCACAATGATGTTATGGGTAGATGCTCTTTTGCTTATTTTTATCTTTATCTTTTACAATCAAATACTCCTTTTGAGTTATGACAAGGAGTTTGCTCAAATTAAAGGTCTTAATGTTATCTTTTTACACACTCTTCTATTGATACTTATCTCTCAAACAATTGTAATGAGTGTTAGAGCCATTGGGTTGATTTTAATTATTGCTCTTTTCACCCTCCCCCCGTTTATTGCAGAGAAATGGACCTCTTCTCTAAAAAGTATGATGATTTTAAGTGCAATTTTAACTCTTATTTTTATGGTTGGTGGAATAGTAATTAGTTTCTATTATGATATCAACACAACCGCTACAATTATTCTTTTATCAACAACTCTTTTTCTATTTTCATTTTTAAAAAGAGGAAAATAGTCCCAAAATCAGAAAAAATATGCTATTATTAAGCAAAAAAAGGATTAAAAAGATGAGCGATATATTAAAGATAGGAAAATATGAATTTACAAGTAGATTGATTGTAGGAAGTGGTAAATATCCAGATTTCCAAACAACAAGAGATGCTACATTGGCAAGTGAAGCAGAAATGATAACTGTGGCAGTGAGAAGAGTAAATATAACTAATCCAAATGAAGAAAACTTAATGGATTATTTTAAAGATACAAATGTTCAGATTTTACCAAATAGTGCTGGATGCACAACAGCAGAAGAAGCTATAACAACTTTTAGACTTGTAAAAGAGGCGACCGGTATAGATATCATTAAACTTGAAGTTATTGGAGATACAGCAAAAACTCTCTATCCGGATGTTATGGAAACACTAAAAGCTTGTGAAGTTTTAGCAAAAGAGGGATTCACAATTATGGCTTATACAAATGACGACCCTATTATGGCAAAAAGATTAGAAGATGCTGGAGCGGATGCAGTAATGCCTCTTGCTGCACCAATCGGAAGTGGTCTTGGTATTCAAAACCGATACAATGTTCTATTTATAAAAGAAGCGGTTAAAGTGCCGGTAGTTGTAGATGCAGGAATTGGGTGTGCAAGTGATGCCTCAATAGCAATGGAGATTGGAGCTGATGCAGTATTGACAAACACAGCCATAGCACAAGCAGAAAATCCTATTTTAATGGCGGAAGCTATGAAAGAGGCTGTAAGAGCAGGTAGAAAAAGTTATCTTGCCGGTAGAATTCCAAAAAAACCATTTGCAACAGCTTCTTCTCCAACAGAGGGATTGATTGAATTTGGTAGAAGCTAAAAAGGAAGGAAATCATAATGAGCAATAATATAATTAAAATTTTTGATACTACCTTGCGAGATGGAGAACAAAGTCCGGGCTGTAGTATGACTATTGATGAAAAGATAAAATTCGCAAAACAGCTTGATAAACTTGGAGTTGATATAATTGAGGCCGGATTTGCGGCCGCAAGTCCAGGGGATTTTGAAGCAATTAGTAAAATTAGTGAAGTTGTTAAAAATTCATCGGTTTGCTCTCTTGCAAGAGCAGTAGAAAACGATATAAATCAAGCATATAAAGCTATAAAGAATGCAAATCACAAAAGAATCCATACTTTTATTGCAACAAGTCCTATCCATATGGAATATAAACTTAAAATGAAACCAGAAGAGGTAATTAAAAGAGCAGTAGATGCTGTTACACTTGCTAAAAGTTATGTGGAAGATGTGGAGTTTAGTTGTGAAGATGCAGGAAGAAGCGATATTGTTTTTCTAAAAGAGATAATCTCAGCAGTTATTGAAGCGGGAGCAAAAACTATCAATATTCCCGATACCGTAGGTTATACTTTACCATGGGAGTTTGGGGCCCAAATTAAAGAGTTAGTGGATTTTGTAGATAATAAAGCAATAATCTCTGTTCATTGTCATAATGATTTGGGACTTGCCACTGCCAACTCTATTCAAGCCGTTAAAAATGGTGCAAGACAGGTAGAATGCACTATTAACGGAATTGGTGAAAGAGCTGGAAATGCAGCCCTTGAAGAGATAGTTATGATTATCAAAACTCGACAAGATATATTTAAAGGCTTAAAAACAGATATCAATACAAAAGAGATATATAAAACAAGCCGTCTATTAACATCTATCACTGGTATAGAACCTCAACCAAATAAAGCAATTGTAGGTAAAAATGCTTTTGCCCACGAGTCTGGAATTCACCAAGATGGAGTTTTAAAACATAGAGATACCTATGAAATAATTAAGGCCGAAGATATTGGAATAGAAAAAAATAACTCTATTGTGCTTGGAAAACACTCAGGAAGACATGCTTTTAATGATAAATTGAAAGAGTTGGGATATGAATTAAGCAAAGAGGAGTTAAACAAAGCTTTTGAAAGGTTTAAAATTTTAGCTGATAAAAAGAAAGAGATATTTGATGAAGATATTATCGCTATAATAAATGATGAGATGATAAATGAAAACAATAAAACCTATCAATTAGTAAGTCTTCAACTAAATGATTGTAGCAATGGATTAGCAAGTGCGGCCGCAACAATTAAATTTGAAAATAACCTTATAACAGATGCCGCAATTGGAGAGGGAACTATCGATGCAATTTTTAAAGTGATAGATAGAATCACTGGATATAGTGGAGAACTTATCAGTTACAAGGTTGATAGTGTTACAGAGGGAAAAGATGCCTTAGCAAAAGTAAATGTAAAAGTTATTTTTGATGAAGACAAACCCGCGATAATGGGAAGCGGTCTAAATATAGACACAATGACCGCAAGTGCAAGAGCATATCTAAATGCTTTAAACAGTTATATAATGGTAAAAGATAGTATCACAAATTGTAAAATCTCATATAGAGACATCTAAAATGAGAAATTATTACAATTTACCAGCCAAAACAAGAATTTTACAAAAAGCCTCTGTATTTAACAAAGAGACTATTTCAAAAAATTTTGAAGAGATGAAAAAGGATAAGTCATTTTTAGAAAAGCTCCCTTCCAAAAGAGAAAATCTATTTTTTAGAAACTATTTAGACTATTTAATATCCCTACACGATAGGGATATCTCCCCTTTTAAACCTATTCCATTACAAAAAGCTTTCTCCTCAAAAGAGATTTTAGAACTATTTAAAAAAGATTTGAAATCGATACCAACCTCTAAACAGATAAATAAAATCGTAGTTTTTGATACAGAAACTACCGATTTGTATGGATATATTGTCTCTTATGCACTTGTAGAGTATGATTTAAACAAAAAAGAGATAACAAATGAAACCTATGAACTTGTTAATCCTCAAACTAAAATAAACCCTGAGGCTTTTGCTGTCCATAAAATTAGCGATAAAGATGTTAAAGATAAACCAATTTTCAAAGAAATTTGCTATAATTTCTTAAAAATTTTATTAAATGCCGATTTAGTTGTCGGTCATAATATCTTTTATGATTATGGAGTGTTAAAAAGAGAACTTGAAAGAGTGGAGTATCCTCATTATTTAAATAACCTATCCACTTTTGATACTATGTATTTTAGTGCTGATATAGTAGAATTAGAAAGAAAAAAGATGCCGAAACTTGAAGAAGCGGTCGCCTACTTTTTCGGAAAACAAAATGTTAGATACCATAATGCTTTAGAAGATGTAAAAATGACACTAAAACTATTTGAAAAACTTGTAGAATAAGGAGACATCAATGAAAAAACTAATAACTATATCTTTAATCGCATCTCTTAGCCTTGCTTTTAATATAAAAACCGATAACAAGGAGTTAAAAAGAACTCCTCCTATTACAAATAATGTAATATATTCCTATGCTCCTATTGTAAAGAAAGTAATCCCAAGTGTTGTAAATATATCTACAACAAAAGTAGTAAAAGCTGTCATTCCTAAAATGTTTAATGACCCATTTTTTTCTCCTTTTTTCGACATCGTTCCTCAGAAAAGAGTAGAACAAGCTCTCGGAAGTGGAGTTATTATCTCAAAAGATGGCTATATTGTTACAAACAATCACGTAGTTGCAAACTCTCAAAATATATATGTTTTTGACCATAGCGGAAAAAAATATAAAGCAAAACTGATAGGAACAGACCCTAAAACTGACCTCGCAGTAATAAAAATAGAGGGAGAAAATCTACAACCTATCACTTTTGCTGACAGCTCAAAAATTGAGGTTGGAGATATAAGTTTGGCAATAGGTAACCCTTTTGGATTGGGAGAAAGTGTAACACAGGGAATTATATCAGCACTAAACAGAAACAATGTTGGACTGAATGAATATGAAAACTTTATTCAAACCGATACTGCAATCAACCCAGGAAACAGCGGAGGGGCTCTTGTTGATTTAAAAGGAAGACTTATCGGTATCAACTCTGCAATCCTCTCTAAAAGTGGAGGAAATAATGGAATAGGCTTTGCTATCCCTTCAAATATGGTAAGATTTGTTGCAACCTCTTTAATCACTAATGGAAAAGTTATAAGAGGATTTTTAGGTGTCGAAATAACAGATATTGACAAAAACAAAAAATCACTATATGGAATAGATTATGGAGTATTTGTCAATAAAGTTATTCCAAATAGTGCCGCAGATGAAGCTGGATTAAAAGCAGGAGATATAATTGTAAAAATAGATGGAGAAAAAGTTAAAGATGGAGCTTCATTAAGAAATAAGATAGCTTTCCTTGGAATAAATAAAAAGGTTACTTTAAAAGTATTTAGAAATGGTAAATTTATAACATTTACAACTAAACTCAAACCACTAAAAAAAGTCGTAACCTCTATAAAACAGTTACAAGGAGCAACATTGGAAGAAACTCCTAATGGAATAGTAATATCAGAAATTAAACCAAAATCTATGGCATCTATAATTGGACTACAAAAAAATGACAAAATTATAGCAGTCAAAACAATAAAAACAAAAGGATGGGTTAAAATTAAATCGATAGAACAACTTCATCAACTATTAAAAGATATTAAACAGGGAGAAGCCCTAATTCAACTACGAAGAGAAAATGAGATTATAATTATTCAAATATAGTCTTCTTTTTCCCTCTCCGATTTCTTATTTAAATTTTTATATCAAAATTATATTAAAGTTTTTAAAATTTTCACGAGATTTGGCTGGAATTACTATATATTTTTTTAATATTTAAGAATTATTTAAGAGCAATAATGATAAAATTATTGAGGGGATAATTTTTTATGAAAAAGAGTTTAACAATACGATTGAGGCTAACGATAGAGTGTTATCTATTGATTTAGGATTAAATAATCTTGTAACTACAAACAATATAGGTGAAAAACCTTTTATTGTAAAAGGCAAAATTATTAAATCTATAAATCAATACTACAACAAAAAGAAAGCCAAATTGATGTCATTTATCGGAGATAAAGGAACATCTAGTCGAATTAAAAAATTAACTCTAAAAAGAAACAATAAAATAGATGATTATTTACATAAAACAAGTAGAACAATAATTGATTATTGTCTGTTTAATGATATCAGTAAAATAGTTATAGGCAATAACAAAGATTGGAAACAAAACATTAACATTGGTAAAAA
>CAZBVR010000070.1:0-9859 GCA_964495415.1 uncultured Nautiliales bacterium | reverse complement strand
TGAAGTAGTCCATCTCCACATATCCTCTTCTGGCTCAGCCCAAGGGTCTTCTAATATACCACCCTCATATGAGATATGAAGTAGATTTGCATCCATTGAATATGGTGATTTTTTTCCATGTTTTTCGATTGGAATTCCATGCTCTTCTGCATATCTTAGCAGTTTTTCTCTACTATTTAAGTCCCACTCTCTCCACGGAGCAATCACTTTGATATCTGGATTTAAACTAAGATATCCTATTTCAAATCTTACTTGGTCATTTCCTTTTCCTGTTGCTCCATGTGCTACTGCATCGGCTCCAACTTTTTCTGCTATTTCAATCTGTTTTTTAGCGATTAAAGGTCTTGCAATACTTGTTCCAAGTAGATACTCACCTTCATATATTGTATTTGCTCTAAACATAGGGAAAACATAATCTTTAACAAACTCCTCTTGAATGTCAAGAATAAAGATATTTTCCGGTTTAATTCCAAGTTTGATAGCTTTCTCTCTTGCTGGTTCAACCTCTTCACCTTGTCCTATATCAGCTGTAAATGTTACAACCTCTGCATTATACTCATCTTGTAGCCATTTTAAAATGATACTTGTATCAAGTCCTCCACTATAAGCAAGAACTACTTTTTTTACATCTTTTTTACTCATCTATTTCTCCTTCATTTTAATAATAAAAATTATATCAAATTTACTTAAATTCCTCTATTCTATTTTCCAACTTTTTCATAACTTGTGTAAGATTTTCAATATTTATATGGATATCTTTTACCTTTTTACTATTTTCTTCTGCTTTAATAAATAGTTTTTCCATAATTTCGTTTAATTGTTCAAGATTTTTTATATTGTTTTGAGAGTTTTCAGCAATACTATTTATAGATTTAACACTATTATTTATAGTTTGATTGATTATTTCGATATTATTTTCCACTTTGTTAGATATTGTAATAAGATTTTGAGATTCTTTTGCTGTTTTTGATATCTCCTCATTTGAATTACTTATTTCTTGCACTATTATACTAACGGTAGAGTTTATCTCATTTAATGATTTTTGAGTTTTTTCAGCTAACTTTCGAACTTCATCTGCAACAACTGCGAATCCTTTTCCATGTTCTCCCGCTCTTGCGGCTTCAATCGATGCATTTAAAGCTAAAAGGTTTGTTTGGTCTGCTATATCATTTATTATATTTAAGATATTTTGTATATCTGTAATTGATTGAGCAAGTTGATTCATTTTGTTAGCAATATCCATCTCTTTTTCTACACTTTTTTGGATTACTATATTTAGGTTTGTTATACTATCTTTTATTGAGTCAAGTTCATTTTCTGTTTGATTTATCTCTTCCGAAGATGATATTGTTTCACTTATATTTGTTAATATATAATTTTTGATATGTTGATATTTCTCTTTTGTTAAGGAAATAATTTCTTCGCCATCTTTAAAAGAGATAGTTAAGTCTGAAATATTGTTATTTATCTCTTTACTATCTTGATATGTTTCATCAATAATTGTTTTAGTGTCTTTTAAAATAATTTCTATAGTTTCTAATAGAGTATCAACATATTTTACGATTTCTCCAATTTCATTGTGCTCTTTTATCTCTATCTTTTCACTAAACTTTTTTTTCTCAACTATATTTGATATCTGTTCCTCTAAATTTTTGATAGGTTTTATAATAGATATTTCTATAAAATAGATAGTAAGAGAAATAATTAGAATTAGAAGTATTATTGAAAAGATGATATTGTGAGTTATGATTTTTGATATTTGAGTATCAATTTTAGTTATAATAGAGTTTAGTTTTTTATTTATATCATCTAAATAAACTCCACTAACTACAACCCAATTTAGTTCTGGTAAAAGTTGAGCATATGCAAGTTTTGGCTCCACTTTTCCTGTTGATGGTTTTTTATAGTGATAGGTTACAAATCCACCTCCACTTTTTCCTTTTTCAATCAATTTTGCTCTAAAAACTTTCCCTTTTATATCCGGTTTATATATATCTGTTTTTTTACCATTTAATCTTTTTTTAACTCCATGAAAGGCAAAATAGTAGTTGCTATTTTTATCCCATTTGTATGCAAAGAAATATCCATTCCCATCTCTCCCATATCTCATTTTAGATAAAACAGCAATAACCTTTTTTTTAATCTCCTCTTTGCCATTTTCCTTTTCTAAATTGATAACCGCTTTGGCTGTTTTGATTGCCAACTCTACATTCTGTTTTAGTTCATTTTTGATAGTTTTTAGAGTGTCATCTTTTGTAGATACAATAAGCTCATTTTCGAACTTTTTTAAATCTATATATAAAATTGAACTTAAAATAAGAGTAGTTAAAAATATACTACTTGTTACAATCATAATAATTTTTGTTTTTAAATTCATTTTTCACTCCTTAGATATTTGCATAATTATAACAAAAGTTTGATATAATTATCTAAAAATTAAGGGAAAATGATGAGAGTGGATAAGTTTTTAAATAGCACCAATATCACAAAAAGACGAGCAATAGCGGAAGAGATGTGTAAAAGTGGTGTTGTTAAAGTCAATGGAAAGGTTGCTAAACCTGCAAAAGATGTTAAAGTGGGAGATATTATTGAGATTCAATATCTTGATAAAATTAAAAAATTTGAAGTTTTAAAAATCCCTGTTACAAAAACTATTCCCAAAAGTGCAAAAGAGGAGTATGTGAAGGAGATAACAAAATGAGTTTTCAAGAAGCAGTTGAAAAATTTAGATTACTATTTGAGGAGAAGATGAGTGTAGAGGAGGCGAAAAAGTTTTTAATAGAGCTTTATGAAAGAGGTGAAACAGCAACTGAAATAGCGGCCGCGGCTCTTGTTATGAGAGAACACTCTTTAAAGGTTCCTATGCCAAAAGAGTTGCAAGAGAAGTTAATTGATAATTGTGGAACCGGAGGAGATAAAAGTAATACATTTAATATCTCAACTACGACATCTTTGGTTTTAGCAAGTGGTGGTTGTTATGTTGCTAAACATGGAAATAGAAGTATAACTTCTAAAAGTGGAAGTGCTGATATGTTAGAGGCTCTTGGAATAAATTTAAACTTGAAAGTAGGCGAACAGGTAAAGATGTTGGAGGATACAGGATTCTGTTTTATTTTTGCTCAAAATCATCACCCAGCAATGAGATATATTATGCCTATTAGAAAAAGTTTGCCTCATAGAACTATTTTTAATATATTGGGACCATTAACAAATCCCGCAGGAGTGAAAAAGCAGTTAATAGGAGTGTTTAGTGTTGATTATATTGAAAAAATTATGGAAGCTCTTGTGATGCTTGGAGCCAAAAGAGGTATGGTAGTGAGTAGTTTAGATGGAATGGATGAGATTGGAATTGAAAAGCCAACAAAAGCACTTTTCTATGATTCAAGAGAGATAAAAGAACTTTTAATAGAACCTCAAAAATTTGGATTTGAGGGTAAAAAAAGCGATTTAAAAGGTGGGGATGCAAAAGAGAATGCTAAAATAACTTTGTCAATTTTAGAGGGAGAAAAATCTCCTCGTAGAGATGTTGTAGTTTTAAATAGTGCCGCAGGATTTTTAGTTGATGATAAAGTTTCAGATTTAAAAAGTGGTATTGAGATGGCTGAATATCTTATTGATAGTGGAAAAGCAAAAAAGAAACTTGAAGAGATTATTAAAATAAGTTCCCTATTTTGAGATGGAAAAATATAAGATAAGATGTAAATCTATTTTACTACAAAAAAGTTTAGAGAAGTTTTTGGAAAATTATATAGATGAGGAGAGGGGGGTGGTTATTGGAGATTATGAGGGTGATATCATAATAGGAAGGGATATAAAAAAACCCTTTTCTAAATCCTCTCTTTTAATTCAACTTGAAGCTCTTGCAGAAAAGAGAGGAGTTGTTGAAACGCAGGAGGAGGAGAAACAGAAAGAGGATGAAATAAAGTTTTCATTTGAGGAAAAATTGGATTTTTTAATTGATGATTTTAGTAAAAAATTAAAACAACTTATAAAGGAAGAATATGGTAAAGAGTAACATTCAGATTATAGCAGGAAAACATAGAGGTAAGAAATTGTATATGGCAGGAGAAAACACAAGAAGCACTAAAAACATTCTTAAAGAGTCTGTTTTTAATAGTTTGCAATTTGAGGTTCCCGATTCAATTTGGGTAGAGGTTTTTGCAGGAACAGGTAGTATAGGATTAGAAGCACTAAGTAGAGATGCTAAATTTGCATATTTTTTGGAAAAGGACCCAAACAGTTTTAAGGTTTTAAATAAAAACATTGAAGAGTGTAAAGAGGGTGAGAATTGTGAAGCTATTTTAGGAGATAGTTTTGAAACTATTTGGGATGTAGTAGAGAAGTTACAAAGAGATAGAGAGAAAGCTTATTTCTATTTTGACCCTCCATTTGCAATAAGAGAGGGGAATGAAAAAATATATGATGAGGTAATAAAAACTATTTCGCAACTACCAAAATTGAATGTAGAAAAGATAATTATTGAGCATCAAACGGGTGTGGATTTTCCAGAAACTATTGCAAAATATAAGAAGACAAAAACAAGAAAATTTGGAAAGAGTAGTGTAACTTATTATGAGTAATAATTTTAAATTTGAGATAAAAGAGATAGCAGATTTAAAAGAGGTTATAAAGTGTGTAAAAGAGAGTGGTAAAAAAATTGTAATTTTGAGTGGGACATTGGGAAGTGGTAAAACTACTTTTGTTAAAGAGTTTGTTAAATCGCTTGGGATAGAGGAGGAGGTTAATTCTCCAACCTTTTCAATTCAAAATAGTTATGGAGGAAAAGTTTTTCATTACGACCTTTATAACAAAGATGCGGATACCTTTTTATCTCTTGCTCTTTTTGAGGAGTTGGAGAATGATGGGTATCATTTTATAGAGTGGGGAGAAGGATTGGAGGATTATCTCAAAAAATTTGGGTTAGATTATTTAAAAATTGTGATTAGTTTAGAAAATGATAATTTAAGGATATTTAATTGCATAGATTAAAAGCTAAAAACTTAGAAAAAATTATAAAAAAAAGTAAAATAATCAAGGGTGTTTCTCTTGAAATAAAATCGGGAGAGGTTGTTGGATTGTTTGGACCAAATGGAGCCGGTAAAACTACAACATTTTATTTAATTTGTGGATTGGTTTTGCCAAGTGGAGGAGAGGTTTATTTTGATGATGAGGAGATAACCTCTTTGCCTTTACATAAAAAAGCTCAAAAAGGGATAGGATATTTGGCACAAGAAGCCTCAATTTTTAGAGATTTAAGTGTAGAAGATAATCTTTATCTTGCAAGTGAATTGTATTATGGAAAGTCTAAAAAAGGTGAAAAAATTGTTGAGGATTTGCTTGAAAAATTTAATATAGAAAATATACGAAAAAGAAAAGGTATCAATTTGAGTGGTGGAGAGAGGAGAAGAGTTGAAATAGCAAGGTCCTTAGTGCCTCAACCTAAATTTCTTTTTTTAGATGAGCCTTTTGCAGGAGTTGATCCAGTTAATGTTAATGATATTAAGCAGTTGGTAAGACTTCTTAAATCTGAGAAAGTGGGAGTTTTAATCACAGACCATAATGTAAAAGAGACTCTTGATATTTGTGATAGAGCATATGTTTTGAGAAATGGAGAGATGTTAAGCGAAGGAACTCCACAAGAGATTGTAAATGATAAAAATGTAAGAAGATATTATCTTGGGGAGGATTTTCTGTTTTGAAGTTAAAAATCTCCGCTAAAAACAAACTTTCTAATAAACTAATAAACTTTCTACCTATTTTAAAGTCCTCTATTGAAGAGATAGAGGAGTTTGTAAAAGAGGCAGAAATAGAAAATCCTTTAATAGAAGTTAAATATAGTAATTGGTGGAGAGATGATAACTCTTTTAACTCCTCAACTGAAATTATAGAGAATAGAGCTCTTTTTAAAAACTCTGTTTTTGATGACCTTTTTTTTCAAATTGAAACCTCAAAACTATTTCCAACAGAAAAATCTGAAACTATTGCAAAAAAAATTGTGGAGTATTTAGATGAGGAGGGTTATTTTGTCGGAGATGTTAAGGCTATTGCAAAAGAGTTAAACTTTTCTGAAAAGGAGGTTGAACAGGTTAGAAAAAGATTTAGTTATTTGGAACCTGTAGGTGTAGGTGCGAAAGATATGAAAGAGAGTTTTATTTTTCAACTCGATGCTTTGGAAATTGAAGATGAAAAGTTATATCTTTTTACTAAGGAGTTAATTCAATTTTTTGAGTATATAGAAAATTATAAAGATGAACCGCTTTTTAAAGATGCTTTGAGAATTATTCAGCAGTTTAATTTAGTCCCTTTTCAAAAATATACAGATAATCAATATGTTATTCCAGATGTTATTGTGTTAAATTTTGATGGAAAAATTGAAATTAAGTTAAATGAAGAGTTTTATCCAAAGATTGAAATTAAAAGTTTTGAAAATTGTGATAATTTTGTTAAAATTAAGTTAAAAGAGGCTAAAAATCTTATTGAAGCCTTAGAGTTAAGAAAAAGCACTCTCTATAAAATAAGTTTAATGATTGTTGAATTGCAGTATCAATTTTTTATGGGCGGAATGATTAAACCTATGAAGTTGAGAGATGTTGCTGAGGAGTTGGGCTATGCTCTTTCTACAATTTCGAGAGCTATAAACAACAAGTATATTTTATCCAATAGAGGGATTGTTCCTATGAAATACTTCTTTTCAAAAGAGATAGATGAGAATCTTTCAAATAGAGAGATTAAAGAATATATTAAGGAGTTGATTAGGTATGAGAATAGGGAGAAACCTTTGAATGATGAGAAGATAACTGCACTTGTTAATCAAAAATTTAATGTTAAACTTGTAAGGAGGACTATATCAAAATATAGGGAAAGTTTAAACATTTCAACTTCAAGACAACGAAAGAGAGAATATCAGTTGAGTAATGGAGGAAAGTAGTATGATAAATAGAGATACCATATTGATTGTTGATGATGTATATGTTAATTTGGAGATTTTGAAGGCACTTTTGGGAGACAGATATAGAGTTTTGACTGCTTCAACAGGTAAAGAAGCGATAGAGATAGCAAAAAGAGAGAATGTAGATTTAATTTTATTAGATATTTTAATGCCAGATATCAATGGTTATGAAGTGTGTAAGCAGTTGAAAGAGTTTTATAGAGATAAAAATTTAATAATAATTTTTATCACTTTGAAGGTAGATGAGGATTCTATCTCTTTTGGATATGAGATTGGAGCTGATGATTATGTAATTAAGCCATATAAAAGAAAGGAACTTTTAGCAAAGATAAAACATCATATTGCTGTAAAACATAAACTTGATAGATTGCAGTTTTTAACTGAGTATGATACTATGACTAATACTTATAATCGAAGAAAATTTTTTCAATTAGCAAATGATAAGTTTAAAAAGGAGAAACATTTATATGGAGTTGCTATTCATATTTTGGAGGTTGATAAGGTAAATCAGGTATATGGTCAAAAGGTGGGAGACAGAGTAATTCAAAATGTGGCTTCTATTTTAAAAAAATATATCAAAGAGGGGACTATCCTTGGAAGATTGAGTGGAACAACTTTTGTTATGATTTGCACTTTTGATAATTTAAAAAAGTTGGAGAAAAGAGTAGATATCATTAAAACCGCAATAGAGAGAGATACTCTTTTGATAGATGATATTAAATTATCATTTAAGATAAACATTGCTTTTAGAGCAAGAGGAGAGGAGAAAAGTTTAGACCATTTTTTAAATAATCTTTATCAAGATATCGGTTTGACAAATTTAATCAGAGGCAGAGTTTAAAAAGGATGAAAAGATGAAAAAAATTAGTGGGGAGCAAAAAGATGAGAAGTGATGATTACAAAGAGATAGAGATTGATAAAATTGTTATTGAGTTAAACTCAGATGTGGATAATGGATTAACAGAAGCGGAGGCTGAACAGAGATTAAAAAAAGAGGGTTATAATGAAATTCCAGAGTATAAGGAATCTTTGCTAAGTAGATTATTTAAAAGATTTTGGGGTCCTATTCCTTGGATGATAGAGATTGCAGCACTTTTATCAGCTCTTGTTCAAAGGTGGGAGGATTTTTCAATTATTATGATTATGCTTGTTGTGAATGCAGGGCTTGATTTTTATCAAGAACATAAGGCTTTAAATGCTATTGAAGTTTTAAAAAAGAAGTTGGCTAAAAAGAGTTTGGTATTAAGAGATGGAGAGTGGAAAGAGATTGAAGCTAGTAATTTAGTAAGAGGAGATATAATCAAATTAAAAATAGGAGATATTATCCCAGCAGATGTTAAGTTGGTGAAAGGGGATTTTGTTTTAATAGACCAGTCCGCTTTGACAGGAGAGAGTTTGCCGGTTATTAAAAAGGTTGGGGAGATAGCCTATTCAAACTCTATTATAAAACAGGGAGAGATGATAGCAATAGTTATAAATGTTGGCTTAAATACTTACTTTGGGAAAACTACTTCTCTAATAGCAAAAGCTGAACAAACTCAAAAAAGTCATTTTCAAAAAATGGTTATAAATGTTGGTAATTTCTTAATCATTCTTACTATTGTTATGGTTGCAATTATTATTGCTGTTGGGATAGACAGAGGTGAAAATATAGCAGAACTTTTAGAGTTTTCACTTGTTTTAACGGTTTCAGCTATTCCGGTAGCACTTCCAACGGTTTTAACCGTAGTTATGGCTGTTGGTGCTATAAATTTGGCAAAAAAACAAGCGATTGTTTCAAGGTTAGCTGCCATTGAAGAGATGGCAGGAATGGATGTTTTGTGTAGTGATAAAACAGGAACTTTGACCCAAAATAAGATGTCTATCTCTTCTATATATGGAGATAAAGCAGAGGAGGTAGTTAAGTATGCAGTTTTTGCAAGTAGAAGGGAGAATAATGACCCGATAGAGAGACCAATTTTTGAATGGGTTGAGGATAATGATTTAAATATAGAGGAGTTTAAACTTAAAAAGTTTATTCCTTTTGACCCAGTTAGAAAAAGAACGGAGGCTGTGGTAGAATTGAATGGAGAGGAGATTGTTGCTACAAAAGGGGCTCCTCAAATTATTATAGATTTAACTGATTTAGATGATAATAGAAAAAAGGAGATATTTAAAAAGGTAGAGGAGTTTGCAGAGGACGGATTTAGAACTTTGGGAGTTGCTTATAAAAAGATAGATGAGGATAAGTTTCATTTTTTAGGTTTAATTCCATTGTATGACCCTCCAAGAAGTGATAGTAAAGAGGCTATTGAAGAGGCTTCTAAAAATGGAGTTAAAGTTAAAATGGTAACAGGTGATAATATAGCCGTAGCAAAATATATTTCCCGACTTTTAGGTATTGGAGAGAATGTTTATTCTATTAAAGAGTTGAAAAATGAAACTCACGATGAGTATATTGTTTTAGCTGAGGTGATATCAAAAGCTCTTCTAAAATCTCTTAATTTTAATGAAGAGGAGATAAAAAAGAAATCAAATAGGATTGTAAATTTAGTTAGAGAAGAGATTGGAAATAGGTTAAAAAAGGGAGTTGTAAAAAGACATGAAAGTGAGATTATTAAGATAATAGAGGAGGCAGACGGATTTGCTGAGGTTTATCCAGAAGATAAGTATTTTATTGTAGATGAATTACAAAAAGCGGACCATATAGTTGGAATGACAGGAGATGGGGTAAATGATGCCCCCGCTTTAAAAAAAGCAGATACAGGTATTGCTGTGAGTGGGGCTACAGATGCCGCAAGAGCATCTGCTGATATTGTGCTATTATCATCAGGGTTAAGGGTTATTGTTGATGCTATAAAAGAGGCAAGAATCACATTTGAAAGGATGAAAAGTTATACCATTTTTAGAATAGCAGAAACAATGAGAATT
>CAZBVR010000069.1:0-21104 GCA_964495415.1 uncultured Nautiliales bacterium | reverse complement strand
TACCTCATCATTTGTTACTACAAAATCCCAAGGATTTAGTGTAATACCAAATTTATCTAAAATATAATTTTTAAATTTATCTACTTTGTAATCTTCACCTCTAAAATGTCCATAATCAAACTCTTTATCTTCTATTACCATTTTATCCCTATTTTAAACTTCTTTTACATTTTTAATATTTAATTTTTTCATTATCTCTTCATCACTAAATCCCATCTCTTTTAGTAACTCTATTTTACCTCTTAAAATACCTTCTGCAATACCTTGTTGGATACCTTGTTGGATACCCTGTTGGATACCTTTTTGAATACCCTCTTCTTCTCCTACATATATCCCTTCTTTTAGCCCTATTCTATAAAGTGGATTTTTCTTTATATCTATATTTCTTAACATCTCAACTCCTTTTTCTACATTATCTTCTAAGTTTCTATTACTTGAAAATATTGTAAGTATTTCTAAATTTCTTCTAAATATATGCTCATTCTCACTTAACTCTTTTAATCTAATTAAAATTTTATTTATAATCTCTTGCTTATCCTTATTACCAAAATCGCATAAAACAGCAAGTATTACCATCTCCGCTTTATCTGCATTTAAAAACTTCTCACAATCAATTTTTTTCATATCTATCAAATTATATCTAAATTTTATATTTTTATTATCTATTCTAGATTTCATTGAACATTTGTTTTTACCAATATATATTACATATTGTAATATTTCATAATCTTCATATAAAAACATTATATCATTTAAATATCTCATCATCCTCAGATGCATAGTTTTATCATTATCGTTTTGTATCTCTATGTGGATAATTTGATTTTTATGTTTTACTACTAAATCTGCTTCTCTTGTCTCTATTCTTGAAAACTCTTTATCTATAAGTTCTATCTCATCTGTTATTTCTAAATTAAATAAGTATATTGATAAATCTTTTGCTATTTCTTTTAGTAATTCTTTAAAACTTATATCTTTATTTCCCATTTTTCTCTCTTATGTTGATATACATATGAACTATATCAATAGCCGCTGGAGTTACTCCACTAATCTCACTTGCTTGAAATAGTGTAGTTGGTCTTATGGCTGTTAATTTCTCTATCACTTCTATACTAAGCCCTGGAATTCCTTCATATTCAAAATCCTCTGGGATTTTTACTTTTAGCATATCTTTCATTTTTTGGATTTGTTTTTGTTGTTTTTGGATATAGTGGTAATACTTTGCTTCTATTAAAATCTGCTCTATTGCTTCTGGGCTAAATTTTTTTAATTCTGGAGCTAATTTAAGTAATTTTTCTTTATTAAATGTATGTCTTGATGCAATTACTTGCTTTGATACTTTATCAGTGATGTAACCTTCTCCAATCTCTGCTAAAAAGGCATTATTTTCTTTACTTGGAGTTAGAAAACTATTATGAAGTATATCCATACCCTCTTTTATCTCTTGCTTTAATTTTCTAACTCTTTCTATAAACTCATCACTAACAAGCCCAAGAGAATATCCATATTCACTAAGTCTTAAATGGGCATTATCCTCTCTTAATAACAATCTAAACTCTGCTCTACTTGTAAACATTCTATAAGGCTCTTTTGTCCCTTTTGTTACTAAATCATCTATCAATACCCCTATATAACTCTCATCTCTTCTTAAAACAAACGGCTCTTTTTTATCTATTGCTAAACTTGCATTTATACCAGCCATCAACCCCTGTGCGGCCGCTTCTTCATAACCTGTGGTTCCATTTACTTGACCTGCAAAATATAAACCTTTTATAAGTTTAGTTTCAAGTGTATGTTTTAGATTTGTTGGTTGGACAAAGTCATATTCAATTGCATATCCATATCTTACAATTTTTGCATTTTCAAGCCCTTTTATTGAATGGATAAAATCCTCTTGCACATCCATAGGAAGTGAAGTTGATAGACCATTGATATAGTATTCTGTGGCTTGAATTGTTTGAGGCTCTACAAAAACATGATGTCTATCTTTATCTGCAAATTTATTTAGTTTATCCTCTATGCTTGGACAATATCTTGGACCAATTCCTTCAATTTGTCCTGTAAAAAGTGGGGCTCTATGAAAATTGCTTTTTATAATTTCATGAGTTTTTTCATTTGTGTATGTGATATAGCAAGGAAGTTGTTTTTTGTTTTTAAAAGCCTCTCTATCAGTAGAGAAACTAAATGGAGTTGGATTTTCATCTCCTGGTTGAATCTCCATTTTATCAAAATCTATACTTCTTGCATCTATTCTCGCAGTAGTCCCTGTTTTTAATCTCTCTAATTTAAATCCAATTTTTTTAAGACTATCACTTAGTTTTTCTGCACTTCTTTCATTAAATCTACCACCTATTATTTTAGTTTCACCAAAGTGCATAAGCCCTCTAATAAAAGTCCCCGCAGTTAAAATTACTTTTTTTGCTAAATATCTATTTTTAAGCTCAGTTACTACCCCTTTTACTTCATTGTCTTCTACTAAAATCTCTTCAACAATCTCTTGTCTTACTTCTAAATTTTCTGTATTTAACACCACATCTCTTGCAACAATTCTATACTCATCCATATCTATCTGGGCCCTGCTACCTCTTACCGCTGGACCTCTATTTTCATTTAATACTCTAAATTGTATCCCTGCTTTATCTGTAAGTTTAGCCATCTCTCCACCTAAGGCATCTATCTCTTTTACAAGATGCCCTTTTGCAAGACCACCAATAGCCGGATTACAACTTGCTGCACCAATTTGCTCCACAAGCATAGTAAGAAGCAGAGTCCTCTTACCCATTCTTGCACTACTTAAACTTGCTTCAATTCCTGCATGACCGCCACCAATAACTATTACATCATAATTAAACATTCTCTAAATCCTTTAATCTACTCGCTTTTTGCAAAAAATCCTCCTTCTCTATCTCTTTTTCCAATAACTTATCAAATCTATTTTTACTCTCTTCTCTCTCTATCTCTTCTATTGTTCTTTCCATTTCATCAGACAATCTATCTAAAAGAAGATTGTTTTTTTCTCCCAACAATAGAAGATATCTTCTTCCAAACACCTCAACTAAAACTATCCTATTTTTTGGGTCTATCATCTTTTGATATATCAACTTATATTCATCATTTTGCAAAAATTTCGGTAATGTCTCTTTTGTCTTTTTCTTAATTATAAATAGAATTATAATCAAAATAATCAAAATTGCAATAACAATAAAGTAATTTGTGTAATCAAATCCCTCTACTCTATTCTCTTTTTTATTAAATAGTTGCTGAAACTCTTCCTCTCCTTTTCTTTCATTAAACCCAGAAATTCGGATTCTTAAACCATATCCCTTGGCTGTAATTGAGGCTTTCACCTTTAACTCTTTTTTATGTAAAATTTTTAACTCCAACTCCTCTTTTGAATAGGGAGAGATAACAATTGTAAAATCTTGAAACTTTTTTTGCTCAATCCTATTGATAGAAACCCCCTCTATTTTATAATCATTTTTCCCAAGCAAAACTATTTTGCCATTAAAAGGTTTATCTAATGAGAAAAGAACATCAACCTTTTGGCTATTTGGAAAATAACTGATATTTAAAACTGAACTATTTCCAAACAAAAATGTGGTAATCCATAAAAATAAAATTATAACTCTAACCATAATTCCTCTTTTGAGAGATAATAGATAATTGTATTACTATCCAATACCTCATTTAATCTAATGGCCAAATTTTTTTCATAAACCATAACTTCCCCTTTTCCTAAAATTCTTCCATTTATATAAACATCTACACTCTCTCCCGCTGCCTTTTGAAGGTCAATTACACTTCCTTTTTCAAGTTTTAGAATCTCTCTTAAAGTCATATCAACTCTGCCTAAGTCCGCTTCAAATACAACCTCCATATCCAAAAGCCCAGAATAGTTTGGCAACAACTTTTCAAGTTCAATTTCATCTCTGCTCTTCTCCTCTTTTTTAGCCATTATCTTCCTTTAAATAAAATATAAAAACACTCATCTCCAAATTCAAACTTTAAAATATCATCATAATCTATTGAATTTTTACTATACTCTCCAATAAATTGGGGAGTTGAATTCGTAAAATTTTTATCTATTTTTTCCCCTAACATCTTTACATTACCTACAATTATATTTGTTATCTCTCTTGTTAAATCCTCTATCTCATAATCATTTTTATTCCCAAACCAAAATTCTGAAATATATTCCAACTTACTTTTAGGCACCACTAAGTAAATATCATAATTTAGAGCTCCGAAGGTTTCTATTTTACCAACATATCCACTTTTCAACTCTTTATCACACTCTTTAATTTTTAGGTTTAGCGAATTTAGATAATTTTTAACTGCTTCCTTAATTAAATTTTGCATTTTCAACACCCTCCCACTCTATTTTTATAAAATTATATCAAAATTGGTGTTATAATTGTGTAAAAAAAAGGGATAATAAAATGGAATTCTTTATAATTGCTGGAATTGTTACCGGTTTTTTTAGTGGATTTTTTGGGATTGGAGGAGGAACTATACTTGTGCCAATACTTATCTATTTAGGGCTTAGTTTTAAACAAGCGGCCGCGATTAGCATAACTCAAATGATGATTTCATCTCTGTTTGGAACCTTCCTAAATTATAGAAAAGGACTACTTAAATTAAACGAAGGTATATTTATTGGAATTGGTGGTGGAAGTGGAGCTCTTTTTAGTGGATATATAATCTCTTCACTATCAGACAAAACATTAGGAATTACATTTTTATTACTTTTAGCTTTTGCAATAATAAAATTTTTCTATGCTCCACATGAATACGATGACAAAAAAGAGATAAACAATAAACTATTACTTTTCGTTATAGGTTTTTTTGTAGGAATGATTGCTATTAGTGTTGGAGTTGGTGGTGCTGTAATGATTGCTCCTATTTTAGTGGGTATTTTAAATTTTAATCTAAAAAAAGCAGTTAGTTTAAGTCTCTTTTTTGTGCTATTCTCTTCTACCTTTGGGTTTTTAAGTATAAGCTACTATGGAATAGCTAATTACAAAGTGGGGTTTTTTGTAGCACTTTTTTCACTTATTGGAACATTTATAGGTATAAAACTTTATCACAAAATAGATTCCAAAAGTCATAAAAAACAGCTACTTTTATGGTATATCTTAATTTTTGTGCTAACATGTTTAAAAGTTTGTTGAATTGTAACCAACTTGTAACCATTTTTTTGATACAATTTTTCCAAAAAAGTAGGAGAAAAAAATGGAGGTCAATACTTTTCAAAAGTTTGAAAAAGAAGCAAGAAAAAGCGCGGGTATCGATTTTATGAGACTTGGTGTAGCTTTGCTTTTTGCAATAGGTGGAATGTTTTATGCTTTACATATAAGCGGGGGAATTAGTAACAATATCTTTTTAGGTATCGCTACAATTTTCGGTGCTTATATGGCTATGAATATAGGGGCAAATGATGTAGCAAACAATGTAGGACCCGCAGTTGGGAGTAAAGCTTTAACTCTTGGGGGAGCAATTATAATTGCTGCTATTTTTGAGGCAAGTGGAGCCTTAATAGCAGGGGCAGATGTAACAAACACTATTAGAAAAGGGATAATAGACTTAAATACATTTGCTAATGTAGATACATTTATTTGGGCAATGATGGCCGCACTTCTTTCGGCGGCTTTATGGCTAAATCTTGCTACCTATTTTAAAGCACCTGTATCTACAACCCACTCTATTGTAGGTGGTGTAATGGGAGCTGGAATTGCGGCTGGTGGATTTGGAATTGTGCATTGGGCTACAATGGGTAAAATAGCTGCTTCTTGGGTAATATCTCCTATATTAGGTGGAATAATAGCAGCTGCTTTTCTATATACAATCAAAAAAAGTGTTGTGTTTCAAGAAAACAAAGTAGAAGCAGCAAAAAAATGGGTGCCTATATTTGTGGCAATTATGGCTTGGGCATTTACTACATACCTTACTTTAAAAGGTCTAAAACATGTGTGGAAAGATATTACAGATGTTTTAAGTTTTCTACCTCACACTAAAAAACCCACAATGTTAATCGCTTCAATTTTTGGAATTATTGTAGCAGGAGTTACTTTTGTAATAGTAAAATCAAATATTACTAAAAATGCTCAAAAGATAGATAATTCAAGAGATGGAATTAACTCTCTATTTACAATTCCTTTGATATTTTCTGCTATATTACTTAGTTTTGCTCATGGAGCTAACGATGTAGCAAATGCAGTAGGACCACTTGCAGCTATTACTGATGCTATTATGAGTGGTGGGATTAGTGAAAAAGCGGGTATTCCTCTATGGGTTATGGCTGTTGGTGGAATTGGTATCTCTATTGGACTTGCACTATATGGACCAAAACTAATTAAAACAGTTGGAAGTGAAATAACTGAACTTGACCAAATTAGAGGATTCTCAATAGCACTTGCGGCTGCTATCACCGTAATTGTTGCTTCTCAACTTGGACTACCGGTTAGTTCTACTCATATTGCAGTTGGGGCTGTATTTGGTGTAGGGTTTTTAAGAGAGTTTATGAAACTTGAAGAAAATAAAGAAAAAGAGATAAAAGAGGAGATAACTAAATATGAAGAGAAGATTAAAGTTCTAAACACAGAACTTGATGAATTAAAAAACAAAGAAAATAAAGATAAAAGAGATTATGAAACAATAGTTAATCTATATGAAGAAATTGAAATAAACGAAAAAATTCTAAAAAAATTAAGAAAAATTTTGAAAAAAGAGGAAAAAACTGAATATGTAAAAAGAGATATGCTTAAAAAAATTGTAGCGGCTTGGATTATTACAGTGCCTGTTGCTGGGTTTTTCTCTGCTATGATATTCTTCATAATAAAAGGGATGATGGTTTAATAACCTCACTCCTTTTCTCTATTTTTGCAACTCCTCAATTTCATCTTCAAAATAGGTCGGTAACTGGTCATAAGGATTTGGAAGTGTGTCATCAGAAATATAGAACAACTTACATTCATCATTGTTAGAGATGATATCTTTCATCTGCTTTTCAGTAGTATCATAAACTATGATAACTCCCTTTTTATAATTACTACAAATAGAGTTCTCAAACTCTTTATAACTATTTTCATAAATAACAACAGCATCTGCTACCTCTTCAAATTGGGTAGATACTTTTGTTCCCGGATTTAACATTACAAAATAGTTTTTATTTTTATCTTTAACATAATTGAAAAGAGTTTCATAATAGTTAATTTTATCTAATGAACTATTAACTTCATCAAAAAAGAAGCCATTTATCTCCGGATAATACTCAATCCACTTTTCAATCTCACTTTTAACATCCGCTAAATCTCTATTTCCATAACTCGTATAGATATACCCTATTCCCTTTTTACCATTTCTGTTCAACTCTTCAATAATTGAACTATAATGCTCACTTTTCTCTTCTCCTACTCCATTGCTTGGATTAACTATAACAAAATAATCTACATCCTCATTTGGAGCATCTATTACTCTTTGCCATATTTCACTATCATAAAAGTAAGCGGGAATAACTATTGCTCTTCTATCTTGCTCACTTTCAGAACTATTATCTCCTCCTCCACATCCCAAAAGAAGAATTGATACAACCGTTGTCATAGTGACTCTTTTTATTAAATTCATTTTACTCCTCTCAATTGATAAGTAATATCCCCTGCACCAAATCCGATAACTAATCCCTCATCAATAACATCAGCACCAACCTCAATTCTATTTTCATAACCGCTCACTCTTTCTACAAAAGTAGGATTATATTTATCAAAGATAGTTTTAAAATCTATATCCACCTTCTCCTCTCCAGCACTCCACACCGGTAAAATAATCAGTCTATCTACACCCTCAAAACACTCAACAAATTGTTCAAGATTATCCAAAGTTCGACTATATTTGTGAGGTTGCCAAATTGCAATAATCTCCTCTATCCCTTTCAACTTTGAAAACATCTTTGCTGATTGTAAAGTAGCTTTTATCTCTGTTGGATGGTGACCATAATCATCGATTAAAACAAAATTATCACTATTTTGCAAAATATCAAACCTCTTTTTAATTCCTCTATAACTTTTCAGATTCTCTTTAATCTCTGAGAGAGATAATTCATTCATAGCAGACTTTATAGCAAGTGCAGTATCAATAACAATATGTTCTCCAAATCCATAAACTTCAAACTCCTCTCCTAAATAGTGAAAAGTAGTTTTAGGAAGATTATCTATCAATTGGTAACGAATGTTACTTATATCCTTTATTGAAACTTTCTCCCCTCTCTGTTTTGATAAAAAAGTATCATCTGCACACAACACCTGTTTAGAGGCCATATCAATAAACTTCTGATAAGAGGAATAGAAAAGAGAATAATCATAATTATAAAATTCCATATGCTCCGGTTCTGTATTAGTAACAACTGAACAATATGGATTAGAATTTAAAAAACTTCCATCACTTTCATCAGCTTCAAAAACAAGTAGATTACTCTCAGTTACTCTACAATTTGAGTTAAATTCTTTACTTTCAGCTCCAATTAAAGCATTTGCATCTTTTAAAATAGAAGCCAAAATAGCGGAAGTGGTGCTTTTTCCATGAGCCCCACAAACACTATAAACCTTTTTATCTGAAACAATCAAAGAGAGGGCTTCTCGTCTCGAAATAACCTTTATTCCTCTTCTTTTCGCTTCTACTAACTCTGGATTATCCTCTTTAACAACCGCGGTATAGATAACCAAATCTTGTGTATCAATCGCCTTTGCAGAATGGGGAATTGTAACTTTTATTCCCTCTTTTTGAAGTCTGGTAGTTAGGGCAGTAGATGATATATCACTGCCACTAATAGTGTGTCCATAACTTTTCAGAAGTCTTGCGATACCGCTTAGACCTATACCTCCAATCCCTATAAAGTGGATTTTCATTCACTAAACTCTTTTTTAAATGTTTCTACATGTTTTATTATCAATTCATCAATTTCATCTTTAAAATCGGTAAAAAACATATCATAATCATCGGTGCTATTCTCCTCTTCAACATAATTGTCTAAAAATTTATCAATTGGTAATTTTTCTAAAAGCCCTAAAATAAATAGAGAAAAAGATTCTTTTAAAACCTCATCATTTACAAGCAAAACTAAATCATATCCCAATTTTTTTGCTTCATCATACTCCTCTTGACTCCATAACTCTAAAAGATAGTCAAAAAGGGCTCTTATTACATATTTATCTTCTGGATACTCTAAAAACTTATCTGCTTCCACTTTTTCATTTAAAATATCTATCGCTTTTGTTAAAATAGTTGTAAACAACTCATTTATTTCCTCTTCATCTCCATTTCTAAATAACAACTCATCAAATTGATTATACTCTTTTTCTAAAATCATCTTTTTTCCTTTAAATGTTTTTTTACTATATTTAATGCTTCTTTAATTTTATCCTCTGAATAAACAAGAGCTATTCTCACATAACCTTTTCCAATACCTTCTCTTCCCATAAAACTACCTGGCATAACCTTAACTCCATCTTTCCACAACTCCTTAGTAAATTGGATATCATCTCCAACCTCTAACCAAATATAGAAAGTTGCTTTTGGTATCTCTATTCCTAAAATAGTTTGAGCAAGTTGAAAGTTATTTTTATAGATGTTTCTAAATATCTCTGGATATTTTTCATCATTCCAAGCTTCGATTGAAGCCTTTTGCAATGGCAAAGAGGTAGCACATCCTACATAAGTTCTATAAAGAAGATAATTTTCAAGGATAGTTCTATCACCTGCAATATACCCACTTCTCAATGATGGAGCAGAACTTCTTTTTGAGATAGAGTTAATAGCCAAAATGTTTTTAAAACTACTATTTCCCACCATTTTAGAGGCTTCCAAAATTGAAGGGGGCTTTTCATTAAAATACAACTCACTATAACACTCATCACTCAAAATTATAAAATCATCTTTTAAAGCCCTCTCTACCCATTCACAAAGCAACTCAATATCCATTACACTCGCAGTTGGATTATTGGGAGAATTTAAAATAACTAACTCCTCATCTCCATCTAATTGAGAGGGAGTATTAAGAAAGTTATTCTCCTTTACAAGAGCCATTCTATTCATTTTTGCACCTACTGCAATACCTGCTCCCTCATATATTTGATAAAAGGGGTTTGGATATGCAATTTTCTTAGGTTGCAAAAAAGAGGGGAAATTAAACAGAACCTCCCGAGTCCCATTTACCGGCAACAACTCTTCAAAGCTTAACTCTATTCCATATCGACGAGCTATAAACTGCAACATACTCTCTCTCAACTCCGATAATCCAGCAGTTGCCGGATAACGATTTAAAAGATGACTATTTTTGCACAAAGCCTCTTGAATAAAGGGAGGAGTCTCAAACTGAGGTTCTCCAATTGTTAAAATATATTGCTCCTTTGGTGGCTCAATATCTGCCAATAACTCATTCAATTTTTGAAAGGGATATTTTTCAAATTTCATTATTTAAGCACCTTTACAAGTTCAAGTTCAATTTTAAATCCTCTCTGAGATAAAATTTTAACCTCTACTCTATCTCCTTTATTTACAATATCCTCAACCCTTGCAACTCTCTCTTTGCTAAGTTTTGAGATGTGCAATAACCCTTCCACTCCATTACCAATATCAACAAAAGCTCCAAAGTTTGTTACTCTTTTTACCACCCCTTTAACAACTGAACCAACTTTAACTTTTTGAGTTGTTTTATCTGGAACTGATACAATAGAGATAATATAATTTTTTGCTTGTTCAACAACCTCTGGATTTGAACCTGTAACTTTTACATTACCACTTTCTCTGTCTAAATCGATAGTTACTCCAAACTTAGCAATTATCTCCTTAATAACTTTTCCACCCTGTCCAATAATATCCACAATTTTGTCTGGAATAACTTGGAAGTTAATAGTTTTTGGAAGAACTTTATCATTATAAACAATTTTCTCTTTTGCTTGTTCCATCAATTCAAGAATATAAACTCTTGCTTCTTTTGCTTGTTGAAGTGCCTCCTCCAATATCTCTAACTTAATTCCACCTAACTTGATATCCATTTGAAGAGCAGTAATTCCATCATAAGTTCCTGTTACCTTAAAGTCCATATCACCATCATGGTCCTCTAATCCCATAATATCAGTTAAGATAGCATACTCTTCTCCCTCAGTAATAAGCCCCATTGCAACCCCTGCGGCTAATTTAATCAAAGGCACTCTACAAGCCACCAAAGCTAAACTACTTGCACACACTGTTGCCATTGAACTACTACCATTACTCTCCAAAATTTCACTTACAACTCGAACCGTATCCTCAAACTCTGAATCTATTAAACACTCAATGGCTCTTTTTGCTAAGTTTCCATGTCCCAACTCTCTTCTACTTGGAGGTCCTATTCTATCAGCTTCACCAACACTAAATGGAGGAAAATTGTAATGTAACATAAATTTTTCAAGTTTATCTGCTCTATCTGTTAAGTTCGAATACATTTGAGCATCCATCTCTCCACCAAGAGTTGCTACTGCTAAGGCCTGAGTTTGTCCTCTTGTAAATAAACAACTTCCATGAGCAGAAGGTAACAAATTAGTTTCAATGGTGATATCTCTAATATCTGTTAAACCTCTTCCATCTGCTCTAACTCCCTCTTTTAAGATAGAGCCTCTTACAATCTCTCTTTTAATTTTACTTACTGCATTATAAACATAATCAAACTCTTTATCTAACTCCTCAGCAATTCTTTTTGCTAAATCATTTAAAATAGCCGCTCTTTCAGAACTTGCAAGATGAGAAATAGCTTCCTTAATATCTGGGAAATAGTGGTCTCTAATATAATTTTCTAACTCTTTATCCTCTTTTGCATCTCTAACTTCCAACTCTATTGGAGTAGGTTTTAAAGGTTCAAAAGCCTCTTTATAAACTTTTGTTGCCTCTTTTATTGCTTCTTGTGCAACTTTTAAGGCCTCAATAAACTCCTCCTCTTTTAACTCATTCGTTTTATAGATAGTAACAACCTCCTCCGTTGGCTCAAAGACATCATCTATCTCTATAATTTTTGTCTCCTCTTGACCTTGTGCTTTAAACTCTATCATTAAAAGCTCATCCTGAGTTCCACTTACATACATATCAAAATCACCACTCTCTAACTCTGAAAGTGTTGGATTGATTTTATACTCTCCATCAATTCTTGTAACTCTTACACCATAAATAACCTTATCAATAGGCAAATCACTTAAATAGATACATAAACCACTTGCATTCATTGCCAAAGTTTGTAAATCTGCATCTTCATTCGTAGATAACACCATTGTGGTCATAACAGTATTGTAAGCATATCCTTTTGGAAAAAGAGGTCTAATACTTCTATCAATAATTCTTGCTGTTAAAGTTTCAAAATCTCCCGGTTTTGCCTCTCTCTTAACAAAACCTGCTGGGATTTTACCCATTGCATAAGCTTTTTCAATATATTGCACAACAAAAGGGGTAAAATCCTCCTCAATCAATTCACTTTTATCATAAGTTAAAGTTGATAAAATAACATTATCTCCCTGTCGAAACAAAACCGCACTATTTGCTTGTTTTGCAACCTTATTTAATTCGATAATCTGTTCATCACCATTAACTACTAAATCTATCTTTTTGTAACTCATATGTCGTTTGATATCCAATACCCACAAATCTCTGCAAGTATAAGATATCCTCCTCCTTTCATAAAATTTCTTTTTACTTCTGTTCCAGGTAGATTACTCTCAGTTAGAGTATTCCTGCACACCAAAAATATCTTAAAGATAGTTTTGGTATGGAGGTTTCTACTTTACTCCTCCGATTTAATTATATTTTTTCTATCCTCAAAATAGAAATCTATATCTATAAAATTTTCAATCTCATACACAAAATAGCAATAATCTGTAATTTTTTTTATCTCTCCTGCTAACGATTTGGGCATCAGAGGTATAGCTACATCTACCTTTTTCGCTCCATAGTTAAGGCAACTTTTAATAGCCACTTCAAGAGTTAAACCTGTGTTAGCTCCCTCATCAACTAATAAAACTTTTTTACCTTTTATATCCATAATTGAATCACCATATCTATACTCATACATATAGTTAATAATTTTTTCATCATAAAGTCTTTTCGCTTCTGAATAGATATAATCTTTACTAACCCCAAAAGCATCAATTAACTCATCAATTAAAACTATATCTTTTGTCTCACTTATACAGCCTAATACACAATTTTTATTGATAGGCGAAATAATCGGCTCACTAAACAGAAAATCAGCCTCTACAAATCCCAATCTTTTAGCAAGTTCAGTGGCATAATAAACCCCTTTTTTGCTAATTGCTAATATCACACTACCCTCATCAATCATCTCTATATCAAGCAAAGAGAATAACTTTTTTAAGGCTTCCTCTCTATTTTTAAATTTTACCATAATTATATCCTAAAACCTAAAATTGTTTTTATAAAATTTATCTGGAAACTGCTTTTTTATCTCATACTCATCAAATGTAAATTTATAATTTTCACAATAATCTATTAAAATTTTATAGTTTTTATTCAACTCTGTCATCATCTTATCATCTCCTACTAAATCTGGATGATATTTTTTAGCCAACTCCTTATACCTTCTCTTAATATCTCTAATACTACTAAGAGGAGGAATCTGCATAAACTGCAAAGCTTCCTTTATCTCTTTCATCATTTTAATAGAGTCCCTCCACTGCTTCCAAGCAATGTTTTTAAATCATCATCTTTAAATCCAACTCCTATTCCAAAGAATAGATTTAAAGAATCTTTATTTAAGAAGTTATCAACACCTCCATACAAGTTAAGATGTTTTAAAACTCTATATCTTGCTTCAACTCTTGCATGAGGCTCACTTCCTCTAATATCATTTACAGCATTAAAATCAAATACCTCAGCTCTCAATTTTAAATCATCATTAAACATAAAATAATCAACTCCTAATCCACCTGTTGATTCAATCAATCCACCTCTAAATAAAATGTTATCATATCTTTTTCCCAACTCTGCTGAAATATATGTTTTAGTATCTTGATGTTTTTTATCAAATTTCGCCGGGTCTGTGTAATCATTTGTTGCAGTAATTCCAAGAATATAGTATTTAGATGGTTTTGGTCTATATGCTAACTCTGCTCTTGTTTGAACATATCCATCATCTTTCATATAAACAGAGCCTATATCTACATCTAACTCAGCCTGTGCAAGAGAGGTAAAATAATCATCCAATTTGTCAAAAGTTGAACTTCCTGAACTGAAAAATGAATCAGCCGAATTTAAGGCATTGTTTAAAGGTTTTTTATTTGAAACTAATATATCAGTTACATTATCCTCTATCTTTTCAAACTTATTAAGTAGATGAGGTAATTTTTTATTGATAGTTACTCCCGTTTGTTTAAACTCAGCAATTAAACTATCCACCTTTTTCAACAATTTAGGAAGTTTAGCATTGATATTCACCCCTGTTTTATTAAATTCTGCTGTGAGGGCATCAATCTGTGCCATTATTTTAGGAAGTCTATCATTGATAGTAAATATCATCTCTTTTGCTCCCTTTATACTATCCCTCACATCTTCTCTATTTTGGTCAAGAATGTTATGTAACAAATCTGTTGAAGTTTTTAGATTAGCGATAGTTTGTTTTAAGTTGTAACTTGTGTTTTCATCCATTACTCCATTCAGTTTTACCATAAAACTTTTAAACTCCTCAGCGGCCGCATTGATAGAATCAACTGCTTCATCAAAAGATGCAACCCTTTTATATTTTTTTATAACTCCACTTTTAGGAATATAAGCCGTAACTCGAGTAGGAGTTATAACTTTTACATATTTTTCACCCAACATACTATCTTGAGAGAGCATAATCATAGAGTCAGCTGGAATTTTTACTCCCTCATAAATAAATAAAGCTAATTTAACACTATCTCTCTCCAAACTCTTCTTTTCTACAAAACCTACATTTACACCCTTCATCTTCACTTTTGCATCGGTCCTTAGACCAGTAGCATCATTGATATAGGCATAAATTTCATACCCTTTTTTTCCAAAATTAGCAAAACTATTTATCTGCATACTCAAAATAAACAGAGACAACAAACCTAAAAATACGAATATCCCTATTTTTACTTCTAATCTCATCTAATTCCCTTTTTCTTCTGGTTTAAACTGATATTGTTGTGAAATTCCTCCGAGAGGAATTAACTCTATCTCAAAATAGATTGTTTTTTGTATTATACTAGAAATTCCACCATTTGTTAATAATGGTATCGTCTCTTTTTTGTAACTTATTGAATAGTTCCAACATTTTTTTGACATTGAAATACCAACTGAATAGAATTTCTCCATGTTTAAAAATAAATCGTAATTAAACTCTCCAAACATTTTGTGTATTTTATCAAATTTATAGCTACCTTTTATATCAAATGACTTAGAAGATGAATAAAAATCTGTTTTTCTCTGAAATATATGAGAAAACTGCAAAAATTTTATAGAATCTAAATAACCCATTGTTAAAGAGTTGTAATCAACCTTATTTTCCTTCAAAGAAAACTTGTTATTCTCTTTTAGATAATAATCTCCATAATTAAAAGTTAAACTATTTCTTAAAGCTGAAAATTCTGAATTCTGCTCCTCATTATCTATATAATAAACGGCACTTACTTCATGAAAAAGATTCCAATAATCGGAAAGCAGATATTGATATAACTTAAAAGAGATACTTTTTTTTAACTCAACCTTATCAATATAGGGATTATATGGACCCTTTTTATTTGTAAAGTTATTCATTCCGAAAGTTACACTTGGAACTATATTGTGGATAAAATTGGGATAAATTCTTGAAAGATTGGAATACAGTTTCAAAAATGTATCTAAACTTAATGTTTCTGAAACATTTCCATCACTACTCTCAACTTGACTATAATTAAATTGCTCAGTAACACCCAACTTCATATAATCATCAAAAAAAGAATCTTCATAAGTAATAGGAAATAAAATCGACTTTTTAAACTCCTTTGTTCCCTTTTCTCTTGTATAATTATAAATATTCATATCTAAACTATATAAAAAATCTTTACTATCTCCAATCACACTATTAAATTTATGATAATTTAACTGAGGTAAAAGTTGCATAGTATCGGCATTCGAGAGTTTAGATGTATCCTTAAAATATTTACCATAAATTCCCACAAAATCATTGTCTTTACTATTTATATAATTTATTGTAGAAGTTAGCACCTTGCTACTAAGATATGAAGTGTTGAATGTATAATTATAGGCATCTAAATAGAAATAATCCACATCATTAGCATTTTTTAAATCGATATAAAGTTTATCATTTTTAGAAATTATACCTCTGTTTTGATATAAAAAACTCCAACCTCTGTGAGAACTATTTGCTAAATCATACTTTTCACTATATCTTTTGTAATCCTTAAACTCTCCAATTTTAAACTCTCCTCTCCCTGTTGCAGAATTTACAAATCTAAAAGTTGAATATAATCCATTCCCTCTTTTAGTTCTAATAGTTGGGTCTAACTCCAAATCAGCAATTGCTCCCAAAGTTTGATAGTAGGGCAAAGTAAAAAGAAATCCCTCATTTGCAGAAAAACCAAATAGAGGTTTCAAAAATCCGCTTGAACGAGTTTTATCTAATGAATAACCTAAATAGGGAAGATAAAGAATAGGAATATCTTTCAAATATAAAACCGGATTGTTTAAAGAGAGCCATTTCCTCTTTTTATCATAAGAAACAGAAGAAGCAACAATCTTCCAATCTGGATTATTAACCTCACAAGTTGAGGCAATTCCATTTTTTGCAAAATAGAGAGTATCATTTTTATTCTCTGCATAATTAGCACTTACCCAACTGTTATCATTAAAACTAAATAGAAAAAATGGCCTTGAAGCAACTATTTTACTTTTTAAATCTATAAAAACATAGTTAGAAAGAATAAAATTGTTATCTCCTTGATAATTTAGATAAACATCTCCCTTTGCAGTAATTGTCTCCATCTCTTTATCATAGATAATAGTTTTTGCACTTAAAAAGATACCCTTTTTAATCAAAAAGGAGTTATAGATAACAATTTTATCATCTTTCATATCTCCATTACTTCCAAAAACTTTTATTCTCTCCATTTCTGCATAAAGAAAAAAGAGTGGTAAAGTTAAAAAAAGAAAAATCCTAATCATCAATTACAACCACTTTTGAGACTTTATCGTGAATAGTTTGAATTAAAGGATTTGTTAAGGCAAATAGCATTCCTAAACAGAAAAATATCTCATCAAAGTTTCTAACAATAGCTCTAATAAAACTCTGTTTTAATGAGGGATTATCAAGAATATCAATATCAACTGCTCTAATTTTCAAAGCCATTTTACCAATCGTTTTACCATAAAGATAGATGAAAATAGTGTGATAAGCAGTTTTCAAAAGAAAAAGATAGATAAATATCGAATTAACAAAATTAACAATTGCAATAATATCATCTCCAAGCGATTGAAACTGAGAAAAAAAAGCGATAAAAATAATAATAGAGACAATCAACTCATCAATAGAATATGCTGAAACTCTTTTTGAAAAAGAGGCTGGGATCAGCCCCTCCATCTCTAACTTCTCTTTAATATCCATTAAATTGCCTGATAAGCAATATCTTTTCTATATTTCATTCCATCAAAAGTTACACACTCAACTATTTTATATGCCTCATCTCTTGCACTTTTTACATCATCTCCCATTCCCACACACACTAAAACTCTTCCACCTGTTGCAAAAAGTTCTCCATCTTTTTCTGAAACCCCTGCATAAGAGATATGACCATTTAGTTTTGATAATCTCTCCTCGTCAATTGAAATTTTTGCTGGTTCAGATGAAGAATATGGATAGTTTTTAGAAGCACACACAACTCCCACTGCAACTTTATCTTTAATTTTTACATCAATTTTGTCAAGTTCCCCTTTTGCCCCATAATAAAACATATCATAAACACTACTATCAATTAGAGGCATCAATTCCTCACACTCTGGGTCTCCAAACCTAACATTATACTCCAAAACATAAGGCTCATTATCCACAATCATCAATCCAATAAATAGAACACCCTCATAAGGTGCCCCCTCCTCTTGCATCCCTTTTAAAGTTGGTTTTATAACTCTCTCTTTTACCTTTTCATATATCTCTGGTGTTGCCAAAGGAGTTGGAGCATATGCTCCCATTCCCCCTGTATTTGGACCTGTATCCCCATCTCCAACTCTTTTATGGTCTTGTGCGGCTGGTAACAGAACAAAATCTTTACCATCACAAATGGCAAACATACTCAATTCAAATCCATCTAAAAACTCTTCTACAATAACTTTTTTACCTGCCTCTCCGAATGCTTTTCCGCTTAACATATCAGAGGCTGTCTTTTTTGCCTCCTCTTTTGTTTCAGCAATAATAACACCCTTTCCCGCACACAATCCATCTGCTTTCACAACAATAGGAGTTTTTTCCATATTGTCAATAAATTCAAAAATCTCCTCTTCATTATCACTTTCAATATATTTTGCTGTTGGGATTTTATACTTTTTTAGAAAGTTTTTCATATAAACTTTACTACCTTCAAGTTGAGCCGCTTTTTTACTCGCACCAAAGATAGTTAAACCTTTCTCTTTAAAAATATCAACTACTCCATCTACTAATGGAGCTTCTGGCCCAACAATTGTTAAATCTATATTGTTATCAATAGCCCAATCTCTCAACTCATAATAATTTTTAATGTCTAAATTTGTAGCAAATCTATTCGTAGCACCATTTCCCGGAGCATAATAAAGTTCATCAACCTCATCTCTCATAGCATAACCAATAGAATACTCTCTTCCACCACTTCCTAAAATTAAAACTCTTTTCATAAAAAACCTTTATTTATTAAATAACATATGAAGCCTATAAAAATCAAGAATGGTCCGAACGGGCGTTCGCATAGAGACTTTGGTTCGACCAAAGAGTTAATAAATGGGATAGGAGAGAGGTTTTAGGGGCAACAGATATCGCCACACACCACCTCTACTACCATCTCCCAATTGTTTGAAGTTTGTAGCGAACCCAAAATATACGGGTAGCGCACCACTCAGACCAAAATTTATCTTTCCTATTTCAAGAATTATAACAAATTTTTTGCTATTTTAATACATTTTTTTATAGATTGTTCATCAGAAATTACAATTTCATATGGAAAAACCTCCGCACTCCTTTTTCCAATAGCCACAGCCTTATAACTATCTTTCCACTGAACCTGTTTTAAAAAACATTTAACACTTGAAGGAGATGTAAAGATAAAAACCCCCTTCTCTGGAACTTTTTCAATTTTATTACAAGTTGTTTGATAAACAATCTTTTCTATTAAATTAAAGTTAGCCCCCCTTAAAATAGTTCCTATATTTGAAACTATCTTTTTAGCCCTTGGAAAAAGAATTGTAGCCGGTTGAAAATTGGAGATAATCTCTTTTGCTAACTCATCTCCATAACTTTTGGTTGCTACATATTTAACAACTCCTCCCCGCTTCTCAACCTCAGAAGCAGTTCCCTTACCAATAGCAATAACATCAAGTTTTTTCCACTCATCTGTTAATCTATCAACTGCTCGAACTCCATTTTTTGAGGTAAAAAGAAGATAATCAACACCATTTAACTCTATTTTAGGAGAAAGGAACTCTATTTTAATAACAGGAAGATTATAAACTCCTTCAAATTTATCATTATTTAAAAGATATATCATTTTTTTCTCTTTATCAATTTCATCATCAGCTCTCTCAAATAGGGCTCCTCTATCTCCTTAATCCCCTCTTTTGCCAACTCTATCGCTTCATTATAACTTTTTTCAATTGCTGGTTTAATCCTCTCCCTTATCCAATTCTCCTCCTCTCTACTTAACCTTTTTTTAAAAAGTCTTTTAAACTCTTTTTTCTCTTCTTCATTTAGATAATCATACATATAAATAAATGGCAAAGTCATCTTTCCCTCATAAAGGTCATTCATAACCGGTTTTCCTAACTCCTCCTCACTACTAACAATATCTAAAATATCATCAACAATTTGAAACACTAATCCAAGATTTTTACCATAGAGAGCATATTTTTCACTATCCAAACCTGCCAATCTTGCACTTTCTCTACATCCCATCTCAATCAGAACAGCTGTTTTTTTATATATCATATTTAGATAACTCTCTTTATCCAAATTAAAACTTTCAGAAAGTTTAATATCCTCCATCTCTCCCAAACTTAATAGATAGATACTATTAGCCAAACTCTTCCCCGCTTCCTTATCAAACTCAATCAGATACTCCAAGGCTTTTGCAAAAATAATATCTCCAAAAATAATTGCCGTTTTGTCTCCATAAATAGAGTTTATACTCTTTTTTCCTCTTCTCAAACTACTCTCATCAATTACATCATCATGCAAAAGAGAAGCAAGATGAATAGCCTCTACCGCCACAGCAAGAGGCACTGCATCTTTATTGATTAAAGTGATAATTTTACCTCTGACCCCTTTTCCTTTTGGAATCTCTTTAAAAAGTTCTATCTCTTCAAATAATCTATTTAGCTCTTCTTCAAAACCCATTATCAAATCCTTTTTACCCACTCTCTATCTCTATATCGTGGTTCATTTAATTTAATTTTTATATTCATTTTGGGATTATATATTAAAAATTCAAATTCAGCAATAGTTTCACTGAAATTTTTAAAATAGAGTAAAAAATAGGGGGCTTGTGGTGAGTCATTATCGGCAACAAATTTTTTAAACCCATTAAGTTGAAACTCTTTATATAAAATGTTTTGATAGGGAAAGCCTTTATAATTATAAAGCATAACTAAACCCCCATTTTTATAAAGTGTCCAACGAAATTGCAATTTATAAACCTTATCTTTATAATAAATTTTATAAATCGCAGTCATATCTTTTTTGAGATAGATAGTATCATCTATCCACCAATAGTTCAATGGGTCCATTGAAAATAGAAGGATAGGAAAAAGAAGAGGGAAAAAAATCCTACTCATTCTGAGTTAATATGTTCCCCATTGAGTTAATAAAAATATCAAATTTTCTATTTTCC
>CAZBVR010000068.1:0-6832 GCA_964495415.1 uncultured Nautiliales bacterium | reverse complement strand
ATGCAACTCATTCAAACAAAGCAAAATTCCTCCTTGATAATTTTAGAAGTGAAGTTAGACACTTCTGGATGGTAACACCAAAAGATAACAAAATCCCATTAGACCCAAATGAGATGGATTAAAAACTCTATCCTTTTTTGCTCTCCTCCTTTTGGGGGAATTTTTCAATACTCGTTCATTTACACCGAACCTACAACATTTATAACAACTTGCACTACAATATCTAAAACCGTTACAGCCAATTTTAGCACTTCCCATATAATTATTTAAAAACTATTATTACCCCTTTTTACTAAAAGAGGAGTGGAAGTTATTTTGATAAGGGTTTGAGATTTTTTTAACTTTTTTAAGGGAGTTCATCTTTTTTAAAGTTTCTCTTTTTTGTGCAGATAGGAATTTAATAGTTTGATTTATAATAGAAAGAGCTTCCTCTCTCTCCTCTAATGAGTTAAAAGAGGGTAACTCTCTTTTTGATAGTAGTTTTAGTTTATCTTCATCTCGATTGATAAGGGCTATTTTTAACTCTTTTATCCATTCTGTTGGGTTGTTTCTTTCCATGCTTCTAATAATCCTTTTAAAACATTTATAACGATATCAAGTTTTTCTGTGTTATTTTCAACATTAGCTTCCGTCAAAAATTTTATCTGCTGTTCATAAAGACCCGTTAAATAGAGTGCTATATCTCCTCCTTTTTCAATATCCAAAGAGATGAGAAGTTCGGTAAATATATTGATAGTTCTATTTATCCAATATACCTTCTTTTCAACATCTCCTTTTTCAATTGCCTTTTTTGCAAAAGAGGTGAATCTCAAAGCTCCTTCATATAACATCTCTATCAATTTTTCAGGCGTTTCTATATTTATATTATTTTGAGTATAACTATTTATCGCTTGTGATGAATACATATTTTTCTCCTTATTTTTTAGCTGCTATCATTGCATCGATTTCATTTTGTAATGTTTGTGATTGAATTGTATAATTGTTTATCATCTCATCATAAGATGAAAATTGCATAGCCATTGTTTGATATTTGGCATCTAATTGTTGTTGAGTTCTATCAATTAAATCTTCATAACTATCCTCTTGATTTGTGTATTGTTTCGACAATAATTCGAGTGAAGAGTTTGGACCTTTGATTAAAGAGTTAATTTTATCAATGATTTTAGTAAAAGCTCCATTATCTCCACTCAGAAATTTTTCCACCTCTTCTGGTTTATTTTTTAGCATATCTGAAAATTTTGAGGAGTCAAAATCCAAAAATCCGGTCCTATTCATTGTAAATCCAAAATCACTGGCATTCAATAATATCTGACTATCATACTCCTGTCCATTTTTATCCTTTTTTGTAACTATATCCGTTGTAAATGAATCAAAAAGGGTAGAGTTTATATCCCTTGGAATAGAGCTAATAAGGGTTTCATTTTGGAAAATCCCAACCTCTTTTGTATCTTTATTATATTTTGTTAAATCTTGTATCTTTGAAACTAATGAGTTATATCCACTTACAAAATCAGTTACTGCTTGATTTATACTATCTTTATCCTGTTTTATGTCTATTGTAGTTTCACCTTTATTTTGTAGATGAAAAGTCGCTCCTATTAGTAGGTCATCTACATCATTTGAACTTCTTGTAATTTCCACTCCATTATAAGTAAATTCGCTATTTTTTGCCTCTTGCACTCTATTATCATTTGTAAAATCTGTATTATCATTAAATGCTGTATTTAAGTCTGTGTCATCTATTGATATATCCCCGATATCTTGCAAATTAAACTTAATCTGTCCATTTTCGTATGAGGCACTTATTCCATTTAATGAGTTTCCATCACTATCTTTCAAATCTCCGTTGTTAATAGCATCAATAAAATCGCTAACACTTTCTCCATCATCTACATTCATAGAGTAATCTGTTCCATTTATTGAAACTTTAAATGTTTGAGTTTCCCCACTTTCATTGACACTGTCTGTGTCGGCATCATATGTTTTTGAAGTATAGTTTGTAGCATTGAAACCCAAATTATCAATTGTTCCATAGTCGAGTTTTATTATGTTGTCGGTTCCAGTTTCATTCCCTTTTAAAATTAGTTTGTAAGGATTGTCGCTATTTCCCGTGTCTATGATTGAAGCAGTTACTCCTATATTTGCATCATTGATTTTGTCTCGTAAATCAGTCAGAGTTGCTCCATTTTCTAAACTAATGTCGGTTTCCACTCCCCCATAATTTAATGTTAATGTTTGAGTCTCTCCTGTATTGTTGATTGCAGTGGTATCACTTGAAAATCCTTTTGATTGATAGATATCATTTTGAGCAAGTTGTGTTACATTTAGTTTCACCTTTTGCACTGCTACCCCGTCATTTACATCTGCAGAAACACTGCTTCCATTTGTATCAACTACCCTTTTTTGAAAAATATCCCCATTTTGAAAATCTGAGATAGATGTTTTGAAGAGAGAAATTTGAGTAATTAAATCTGTTAAGGCACTCTCTTTTCCTTTTATATCATCTAATCTTTTCTTAAAAGGGTCAATCATTGTGCTTTCATCTGCCTTTTTAAGTTTATCAATTACATCATAAGTTAATACCCCACTTGCTATTCCCAAACTACTCAAACTTCCAACTGCCATTTTGTTATCCTTTGTTATCAAATAGAATACCCACCAATTCTCTCATTTTCTGCATAATTTTTAAGGCTTCATCAGAGGGTATTTTTCTAATTATTCTGTTACTATGTTTTTCCACTACATCAACTACCAATTCATCAACTTTATCATTAAAACTAAATTTAATATCGGGATTTAGAGGTTGCATCTCCTTGTTTAATTGCTCTGTTAATTTTTGCAACTCCTCTTTTGTTTTTATCTTTTCTTCTTTTTTTATCTCTTGTTGCTCCTGTTTTTCCGGAGTTATTTTGTGATTTTCCTCTACCTTTTTGTTCAATTCCTCTTTTGCTCCGGTTGTTTCTACTATTCCACTTTTTTGTTGAACTGAACCTATGTTTGAAAATATGTCCATTTTTTTTCCTTCAAACAAATTTTATTCCATTTGTAGGAGTATCGTCATAAATATAAAAATTATAAAAGTTTTTTAGCCAATTCTATTGCTAAATTTTTATATATAATTGCAAAATAATATCCTAAATCTCCTTTTATAAGATTAAAATCTATTTCAAACTCTATAATTGTAGTGTTCTCTTTTGAAGCAATAATTGTAGCGGAGCGGGGTTGATTGAGTAAAGATGCTATTTCTCCAAAGATAGTTTGTTTATTAAGTGTAGCAATAATTTTGTTATGTTTTATAACTTCCACCTCTCCAAGTAGAATATAAAAAAGTGATTTAGTGAGTTCTTTCTCTTTTATTACAATTTCACCATTGTGGTATCTTATAATTTTAACATTTTTTACTATTTTAATTAAAACAAATTCCGGTATATCTTTAAAAATAGAGATTCTTTCGGCGGCTTTTAATAGTTGAGATGTTGCTGTATATGTTTGATTTGAGTGTGGTGCAAGTGATAGAAAAATTTTAATCTCATCAGGAGCATAGGTTATATATAGATTTTCTTTATTCATCGAGTTCCTTTAAAAGTTGTTCAATTTTTACAAACTCTTCATAGTGAGGACTTTTTTGGATATCTATATGTTTTAGATAATTTTTAATATATTGAGTTAAATTCATCTTTATACCCATCTCTTTGACATAATCAGAATTTTTATTTATCTCTAACCACATCTTTTTGTTAAAATAATATAATTTGCTATTCAATACTAATCTAAATTTAGAGATATGAGATTTGTAAAAATTTTTAAATTCAGTTTTAAAATCATCTTTAAGGGAATTTTTGAGATTATTTATTTTGATAGTGTCTTCTGAAATATCCTCTCTTGCTTTTGCTAAATAGTGGATGGCATCAACTAAACTCCCTTTTAAATGTTTCAACTCTTTTAACTCTTTGTTGTTTTTTGGGGTAAAAAATTTAATCTCATTTTCCAATGATGCCACTCTTACTGAAAGATGCTGTTTTCTTTCCCTATTAGCTTCAATGTTTTTTTTCAAAATTCTATACTCTTGGATAGTGTTTAAAAATTGCTCTTCAAAAATTTTATCTAAAAATGAGGAATTCTTTTTAAATTCACTATAATAGTTTAAAAGAGAACTTATATCAAGATAAAGTTTCAATAGAAATCTTGAAAAAGATAATTCGCTATTGGATTTGAAAAAGTTAAAGGCTTGAAATATAAATTTTTCTACAAGCAGAAGTTCTAAATCGATAGTTTCAATTCCATTTTGTATAAAAAAGTTTAAATGAAACTCTGTTATTAAATCTATCTCTTCAAAATAGTGTTGGAGAAATGTTAAAATCTCTTTTTGGTGGTTCTCTTTTTCCATTTGTAGAGAAGAGGAAAAGAACCTATTTTCTAAGTTCTTTAATTCTTGCAGCTTTACCTTTTCTACTTCTTAAATAGTAAAGTTTAGCTCTTCTTACTTTACCTCTTCTAACAACTGTGATTGATTCAATACTATCACTATAAAGAGGGAAAATTCTTTCTACTCCTATATTGTTAGCACCGATTTTTCTAACTGTGAAAGTTTTACCAGTTCCTGTTCCTCTTATTGAGATACAAACACCTTCAAAATTTTGAATTCTTGTTTTGTCACCCTCTTTAATTTCAACTGCAACTCTTACAGTATCACCTGCTCTAAATTGAGGAATCTCTTTGTTTTCTATTTGAGAGGCTTCGAAAGCTTCAATATATCTATTTCTCATATTTTTTCCTTATTTTGAATTTTTGGTAAATATCTGGTCGATGATATTTTGTTTTTGCTATTGCCAAATTTTCTTTTAGAGACGAAATTATACTATGATTTCCCTTAAAGAATTCTGAAATAACTGAATAATTTCTAAGTTTTTTGTCAGTTTGTGGTTTTGTGAAAGTGGGAGCTTCAAGAAGTTCATTTTCAAAACTCTCTGTTGTTAAGCTATCGCTATTTCCTAAGATGCCTTCTATGTTTCGCGATATACTATCAGCCAATACCAAACTTGCTAACTCTCCTCCTGTCAAGATATAATCTCCTATACTAAACAACTCATCCGCAAACTCTTCAATAATTCGTTCATCAAATCCCTCATATCTTCCGCTAACGAAAATGATAGTTTCTTCAAATGAAGCCAATCTTTTAGAATCTTTTTGATTAAAAAGTTTTGCCGAAGGAGTTAAAAATACAACTTTTGAGTTGGGATAACTCTTTTTTAGAGTTGTTAGGCAGTTATAAAGAGGGGTTGTTTGTAATACCATTCCCGGACCACCACCAAAAGGAGTATCATCAACTTTTTTATGCTTATTTTCAGAGTAATCTCTAAAATTTACAAAATCAACACTCAGAATTTTTTTTTCAATGGCTCTTTTTAGGATAGAGTCTTCAAAGTAAGGCTTAATTAAGTTTGGAAATAGAGTTACAAAAATAAATCTCATTAGCTTGCTTCCAAAATTGGAATAGTTCCCTCAACTTTTATCTCTTTTTTTTCAATATCAACTTCTACAATATGCCTTTTGAACTCAAATAGAAATCTTTTCTGTTTATATCCGAGAGCTTCATTTACCTTAACTATAACATAATCAATGTCGTTAATTCTATTTATCTCCTCAATTGTCCCGAGTAATTTATCATCTTCATAAACTTTACAACCGATAATATCAAACCAAAACCACTCATCTTTTTTAAGTTTTATCTCTTTTTTAGAGTTTTCCGCATCGCTATACAAAATTTTATTTGTTAATTTGCGGGCTTCCTCTATTGAGTTGTATCCCTTAAATTTAATAGTGCCATTTTTTCTATTTATATGTTCAATAGTAAGTTCTAAGTTATCTGATTGAAAAGTTTTACCAGCTTTAAATTGTTCAGGAAAATCTGTTAAAAGATGGAGTTTAAGCCATCCTTTAACCCCGTGAGTTTTGCCTATTTTTGCTATTGTGATTTTATCTTTGTTCATCATTAGAGACTACCGAGATTTTGTAGTTAGTTTTATCTTTTGCTTTACAACCACTAATCAATGTTTTTAAGGCTTTGATAATGTTCCCACTTTTACCAATTATTCTACCCGTATCACTTTTGTGAGCATAAACAACTATCTCTATAAACTCTTCGCTTTCTATCCCTTTACCAACTTTTACATCTTCGGGATGAAATGCCAAAAGTTTTATATATTGTTCAATAAATTTTAACATTATTTTCCTGCAAGTTTTTTTACTCTTTCACTCATTTGAGCACCAATACTTAGCCAATAATTTAATCTATCTTCATCAATTTTTACAGTTGCTGGTTCAGTCATAGGATTATAATATCCAATTGATTCAATCCACCCACTATCTCTTCTTCTTCTACTATCTGTTACCACAATTCTATAAAAAGGTCTTTTTTTTCTACCCATTCTTGTTAGTCTAATTTTTGTCATCTTTATCCTTTTTTTAAAGTTTATATTTTTTAGTATGGAATTTTACAATTTTAATTAAAATAAGTCAAGAAATATACAACACTGACTAAATAAAGCGAAACAATTGCAAATTTTAACGAAAAAAGTATATCATTTAAAATCACACTTATTTAGGAAATTTCATATTCCCCATCTGTTTCATTAAATCATTTATATTTGGCAATCCCTTTTTGTTTGCAAATCTTTTGGCAACTTTTGCTGCCATTTGGAACTGTTTTAGTATTTTATTTACCTCTTGTATGCTAAGTCCGGCACCTTTTGCTATTCTTCTTTTTCTTGAATTTGTTTTTAATAGGTCTGGATGTTTTCTCTCTTTTGGAGTCATTGAACTAATCATTGCT
>CAZBVR010000067.1:0-10580 GCA_964495415.1 uncultured Nautiliales bacterium | reverse complement strand
GGTCCAAAACTTATTAAAAAAAAGGGTAAAAAACTAAAAAGAAACTTTAAAGTGGCACTAAGTGGAAAATATACTACCAATGCTCTCATTTTTAGATTAAAATATCCAGAAGTAAGGATTAGATATTATAACTTTTTAGATATAGAAAAGGCTGTGCTTAATGATGAGGTGGATGCAGGGGTTTTAATTCACGAATCTATTTTAACTTATGATGAAAATTTAGAGGTTGAAGCGGAGATTTGGGATATTTGGAGCGATTTAAACAGAGAGAATCTACCATTACCACTTGGAGGAATGGCAATTAGAAGAAGTTTGCCTATAATGGATGCCATAGAGATAGAGGAAGTTTTAACAAAAGCGGTAAAAGTAGCAAACAAACATAAAAAACTACTTTCAAAAATGTTAATAGAGAGAAATTTAGTTAGAGTGGATAGCGATACATTGGATAGATATCTATCTTTATATGCGAATGATGATAGTATCTCTATGAGTGAAACTCAACTAAAAGCTATAAATAAACTATTTGAATTGGGATACAATGGAGGATTTTATGATAGAATAGTTGATGCTAATGAATGTTTAATCCCAAAAGAGTATAAGGAGATGAGGTTAAGTTAAACATCTATCTGAATTGGCAATAACTCCTCTTTATACTTTTCCCAAACTCTTTTTTTCATAAAAAAGTTGAAAATCTCCTCATCAATCTCTCCATCTTTTACCATAAATTGCATAATTTTAAAAACTTCACTTAGTTTTTTTGGTTTTTTATATGGTCTGTCAGATGCAGTTAGGGCTTCAAAAATATCACAAATAGCAAGTAATCTATCCTCAAAAGTTAATTGTTCAGCACATAGTTTTCTTGGATATCCTTTGCAATTTAGTTTTTCATGGTGGTTTGAAGCGATATGGGTAACCTCTTGATACTTTTTAGGAAAAGGAAGAGCCGATAACATTTCGAGGGTCATTAGGGCATGTCTTTGAATATGCTCTCGTTCCGCTTCATTTAAAGTTCCTTTTTTGATTTTTAGCATCTCTTTTTCATTATCTCTCAATAGTGAAACTACTCGGTCGCCTAAAATATAGTAATACTTTTTAGCGATTTTATCTATTCTATCTATTTTTTCATCACTTAGAAACTCTCCTCCCACATTCACCTCTTTTAAGAATTGGAAATCAGCTAATAACTCATCAAAATTCTCTATCCCTTTTAAAATAAGGTCTCTTTTTATAATCTCAACTCTTTCAGCAATAATATCTATTCTGTCGATATATGCTTCAAGTTTTGTGGCTTTATCCATAACTCTTGGGTCGGTAGTTATCTTTCCTATATCGTGAAGGAGGGCGGCTATCTCTATCTGTTTTAACATATTTTCTGAGTAGTTTATATCTTTAAAAAATTGGGTATCTTTATTGATTTCATTAGATAAAATTTTTGCCAATTTGGCTACTTTTTGAACATGATTGCCTGTATATTTACTCTTTTCATCCACCGCTTTTGCAATAACTTTGATAAAACTTTCAATAAAGTTTTCAAGTTGTTTTATTAGTTTAGTTTTTGTGATAGAGATGGCTGCTTGTGAAGAGAGAGCCATAGTTATCTCTTCATCCTCTTTGGTAAATTCTACAATTTTATTTCCATTTTTTTTATTTATAAGTTGAAGCACTCCAATAGTTTCTCCCTCATGATTTATTAGAGGTATTACAAGCATACTTTTAGAGCGGTAACCTGTTGAGTTATCAAACTTTTGAGTCCCACTAAAATCAAATTTTTTATCTAAATATACATCTGGAATATTATAAACTTGTTGAGTGAGGGCAGTCAAAACTGCTACCATATTTCTGTTTTCCTCTCCATTTTTGTAGAGAGGTAGAGGGTGCCATTTTATCTCTCCACTTCTCCCTCCCATAAATGTATCGAGAGTTTCATTATGGATTATTTTGAAATAGAGTTTATCTTCATCTTTTAGATAAACACTTCCTGCATCCGCTGAGGTGAATTCTCTTGCCACAGATAAAATATCATCTAAAAGATACTCTATATTTGCTTGTCGGGATAATTCTACTCCTATTTTTAGTAGTTTATTAAATCTATCTTCCTTTTTTTTAACTTTAAACTCTTTATTGCTAAATGGGAAAAGTATTACTCCATCATCTAAAATATGAGAACAATCTTCAACTAAATCCAACTCTTTTAATTCTGCTACTATTTTCTCCTTAAATTCCCCTTTAAAATGGTAAAAGTAGAGAAGTTTTTTATCTATCTTCATCTCTTTTATAAGTTTTGGAGTGAGATGTTTTGCACTTTTTGCTAACTCTTCCAACTCATTTGGAAATGATGCTTCAATAAGCACAGCTTGTAGATTTGGAGTTGAATTTATAATAGAAACTAACTTTTCAGATTTGTAAGTATCAGAAGTTATTATAATAGATTTGTTCTCTTTTTCAATTATAAAACCAATAGTAGGCACAAGATGTTCTGCTGGAATAGTTGTAATTTTTAACTCTCCAAAATAGAACTCTTGAAACTCCTCAATCTCCACAAATTGAATTGAGTTTTTTCCATTTTTCAATTTAATTCTTGAAAAGTCGGGCCATATTTTATTATTAAATATAAGTTTAACATCCTCTATTGTCTCTTTCAATCCATATATTTTAATAGGTCTTTCTCTATTACCAAAATTGGTATCTATCACAAAAGGGATATCTAAAATATGATCAAAATGGGAGTGAGATAGAAAGATATGTTCAAGTTTTTCCACATCTTTTCCAAGTCCATTTGATAAATTTCCCGCATCAATTACTATATTTTCAGCAATTAAAAAAGAGGTTGTTCCCTTATTTTCTCCTCTGTTTCCATAACTTCCTAATACCTTAATCAACTCATCTCCTTCTATTTAGTTGTAAATTTCCAAGCTCCGTCAAAGTTGTGAGGAGGGTTTTTAATAAAATAGTCGCATCTTTCTATATAAACTTGATAAAGTTTAAGTGGCTCCTCTGAATATAGAGTTTCAAAAATCTGTTTAGCTTCCTCAAATCTACCTTTTCTATACAACTCCAACCCCTTTTCATACTCTTTAAACTCTCTTTTCCCAAAATCTATAACCTCATAAATTTTAACAGCTTTCTCTTTACCCTTTACTTTTACTAAATCTAATTCTCTAATTATATACTCTTTTTGTAGTTTATGATATGTAAATTCAGAGATAATTATATGAGTTCCATAAACTTTATTTAATCCCTCCAATCTACTCGCTAAATTTACATTATCTCCAATGATAGTATAATCTGCTCTCCCGCTACTTCCCATCTCTCCGATTGTGGCAACTCCGCTATTTATTCCTATTCCAATTTCAATAGAGATACCAAACTCTTTTTCCAATGAGGGATTTAACTCTTTTAAAGTTTTGATTTGCTCAATTGCACTGCTTACAGCTTCATCATAATGGGCTGTTACATCAATTGGAGCATTCCAATAAGCCATAATAGCATCTCCTATAAATTTATCGATAGTTCCCTTATGTTTTGTGATATTTTCTACCATAGGAGTCATATAAACATTTAATAAGTTAATTACCTTATTTGGGTCTCCCAACTTTTCACTTAAAGTGGTAAAACTTCTTATATCACTAAAAAAAATTGTAATCTCCTTCTCCTTTGGAGCCAAAATAGTATCGGTTCCATTTTTTAATAACTCCTCCATCACTTTGTTGGATACTTTTTTTGCAAAAGCTTTTTTTAGATTTTCACTTCTTTTAAACTCCAAAAAGTAGTTGATAGTTGTTAAAGCTATTCCTAATACAATGGCTTCTACAATTGGCAAAAATAGATTGACAGAGTATCCATAATAGAATAGAAGATAGTAACCAAATATAAAAATAGCAGAGATTAGTAAAATTAAACTAATAATAATCACAAGTGGGGTTAAAAAATAACTAATTAGAGATAACAAAATGGCTATTACTATAAAAACCGATATATCTATAATTTCAACACTATCAGGAGTATATAGAAAATCTCCTTTTAATAGATTATCGATAATGTTTGCATGAACTTCTACCCCTGGGAATACATTGTCAAAAGGGGTTACCCTTAAATCAAATAATCCATTTGCACTTGTGCCAATCAATACAAACTTATCTTTTAACTCTTCAAAGTTGTTTTCATATACATCTATTGCTGAGATATATTTAAACTTCTTCTTTTTATCTCCTCGATAATTGATAAACAATCGTCCAAATCTATCTGTTTTTATTTTATAATTGCCAATTTGGATATATTCTACTCCCGCTTCACTATATTGAACTATAACTTTTCTTGCTCCTGTTGCAATTCTAAACATCTCAAAAGCCAAAGAGGGATATATCACTCCTTGATACTTTATTAAAAGAGGCACATATCTAACTACTCCATCAATATCTGGCACCATATTAACAAATCCCGCAGAATATGCAGATTGTTGAATAATTGGAATGTTTCCTATATATCCTGATGCTTCTAAAAGAAACTCTCTCTCTCCCTTTTTTCCTCTTTCGACAAAAATTGCTGGCACATTTGGTAAAACATTTTTAGTTAGATTTGTTTCAAAGTCAAACAGATAACCCAATATGGTAGGAGTTTGCTGTAAAATGTTTGCTAAAAGTAGGTCATAATCTTCCCCCTCTATCTTTAAGTTATATTTTTTAGCCAAATAGTAGGGGGATTTAGTATCTTGCTCTGCAAAAAAGGTATCTAATCCAATAATCCCTGCTCCCTTGTTGGCAAGATTTACCAAAATTTGAGAGATAACATCTCTGCTCCACGGCCATTGACCAAGAGCTTTGAGAGATTTTTCATCAATATCAACTATCACTATACTATTGGTTGTGTTAATCTCTCCTCTTATTAAAAACATCTCATCTTTAATTTTGTTATCAAATAGAGATGCACTATTTGGAAAAAAGAGATACCATATTATAAAAAGTGCCAAAATTAAAAAGGTAAATAGTGAAAATAGAATTTTTTTCATATATTGCTCCAAATCTGTGCTAAAATTATAACAGAGATTATAATGAATTAAGGAAAAAAGAATGAAAAAAATAGTTCCCTTACTTATTTCTACAACATTTTTGTTTGCTGAATACAATTTAGAGTTAGAAAATGAGCTTTTGAGAGCCAACAATTATGTAAAGGCTGAGGAGTATAAATTGGCAATAGCAGCCTTGGAAAGAGCATTGATTTTAGACCCAAATAGTGACCAAGCAAAGTTTGGATTAGCAAAAATCTATCTAAAAATGGGAAACAAAAAGAGAGCCAATCTATATTTTTCACAAATTAAAAATCCTACTCCGGAGATGCAAAAAGAGATAAATAACTTTTTTAATAAACTATACCTAAATGTTTATCTTTTGGTGGGGGCGAGTGGGGATAGCAATGTAGAAAATTTAACTGATAATGATAGATGGAAAATAGATAATCAAACATATTTTAATAATGATGAAAAGAAGTTTGCTTTTTCAGTTTATGAATATGTTTCAATAGAGCCTATCTATAAGGATAGATTTGAGTGGCATAATAACTTTTCTGTCTATAATAAAAATGTTATCAACAATAGTGAAAAGGATATTCAGGTTTTCAGTTATACTCCCTATTTGAGAGATAACATTAAAGATATACAGATAGATTACAAAGTAAATTATAGTTATCTCAGATATGGTAATAATGAGTATGCAAATAGATTTTCAATTAACCCTCAAATTGAGTTTGACTTTTTGAAAGACCACACCAATATAACTAACTTTATTCTTGAATATAATCACTATTTAAAAGCTACGAATGGAGATGACTACTTTTTAGTAAATTTTAATTCAAAAGTTATAAAGCATCTCTACTTTTTAGATGTAGGAGTAAAAGCAGAGTATGAAAATAGTTTTAAAAAGAATAGTTCAACTAAAACTGATGAGTATCAAAAATATGGAGGGGAGATAGGTTTCTATATCCCTATTTTCAATAGAAGATTAAATTTAGAGACAACCTATTTTGCTCAAAACTATAAAGATGAGGATAAAGTTTTTCATAAAAAAGAGGAGGTTAAAGAGTTCAGCGGTTCAATTGAATTGTTAAAAAAGGGTCGCTTTTTGGATTATGCTACAAAAGTTGAATATATAAATCATCACTCAAACATTGAGCCATATTCATATAATAAATATATAATCTCAATCAACTTTATAAAACAATTTAAAGGATTATAAAATGAAAATACTACTATCGCTAATTTTAATGACAACCTATATTTTGGCATATGTTGGAGAATTTACTCTTGTAAAGGGAGAGGTTACAATTAAAAGGGAAAACAGAGCTTTACCGGCCAAAAAGGGAGATAAAATTGAAAACAAAGACTCTATTTTAACAAAAAATGGAATGGCTCAAATTAGATTTAAAGATGATACTATTATAACAATTGGTAAAAATTCCAACTTTTCAGTAGAAAACTATCTTTTTGATGCCAATAAAAGAAAAGTTGATGCTCGTTTTAATTTACATAAAGGATTGATTAAAACCCTAACTGGGAAAATTGGAAAAATTGCTCCAAAAAGATTTAAAGTTATAACTAAAAATGCTTCAATAGGGATTAGAGGAACCTACTTTATTGTAGAAACAGGAGAGGATTTTGTAAAGGTGGAAACTCTTATGGGAGCGATAGAGTTTAAAGTTGCTAATAGAGTTATAGTGTTAAGGGCAGGGGAGAGATTGGAATACAACTCAAAAAGTCATAGAATTCAACAATCATACACTCCAATCTCAAAAGAGCATATAGATAGAGAGTTGGAAACAATGGAAAATATAGAAAAATCTCCATATCCAAAAAATGAGAATAGCAATCATCTATATCTTGAATTTATAAAAGGATTGTTAAAAAAATAGAGCGGATTATAGAAATTTTTCTATTTTGAGTTGAAGAGTAGAGTTTCTATTAAATCTATTTTCACTAATTGTGAATAGAATCTCTGCTTCTTTTGGAAACTCTCCCTCATATCTAAATATAATTGCATCTCTATAAACTCTATTTTGAGAGACTACAATTTTAAAATGGTTATCTTTTAGATGTCTTATATTTTCAATTTTAACTTTTGCTTTAAATTTAGGTTTTGGATTTATCTCCCCATAAGGCTCAAACTGCTTTAAGATATTAAGTAACTCAAAGTCGCATTCAGAAAGGGCAATCTCTCCTAAAATAAACTCATCGATAAAAAACTTTTCTTTTGGAATTTGAGATGTGTGATAATTTATCTCTTCAATAAATTTGTTCAAATTCTCTTTTTTAATTGCTAATCCACAGGCTAATTTATGTCCTCCAAATCCCTCCAAAAGATGAGAACTTTTAGAGATAAGTTGATAGATATCCACATCACCTAAACTTCTCCCGCTTCCTTTCAAAATTGCTCCATTTTCACTAAATACAATTGCTGGAACTTTGTAATTATGCACCAATCGACTTGCTACAATTCCTATAACTCCTTCGTGAAACTCTCCATAACTTACAATACAATGAGGGTCTTTTATATTTTCCATAGCGATAGATGTTATTTTTTGCTCTATCTCTTTTCGCTTTTGATTGTTTTTATCAAGTTGTTCCCAAAGTTGTTTAGCCTCCTCCAATGTGGAAGCATTTAGAAACTTAAAAGCAAGATAGGCTGAATCTATTCTTCCTGCACTATTTAATCTGGGGGCTATATTGAAAGCTATCTCCTCACTTGAAAAACTATTTTGTTTAAAAAAGTCTCTCAAAACAGATGCAAAAGGTTTTGAAGAGTTTGAAAGTTTAGATAATCCAATTTTTACAAGAGTTCTATTTAAATGAGTTAATGGCATAACATCAGCAATTATTGCTAAAACTAAGTAATCCAAAAAATCTCTCATATCTATTTTAAGTTTTAGAGCACTATTAAGAGTTGCACACAGATACCAAACAACCTCAGCTCCACAAATATCAACAAAAGGAAAAGTTTCATCTTTCTGTTTAGGGTCAATAATTGTATAGGCTTCTGGTAAAGGATAGGTTGGAGTGTGGTGGTCAGTAATAATCAAATCTATTCCTCTCTCTTTACAAATTTTGCCCGCTTCATAGGAACTTATACCATTATCAAGGGTTATAATAACATCTGTATCGGCTGGAATTTTTTGCATAATTTTTGGAGTAAGTCCATATCCATCCTCAAATCTGTTTGGAATTACTATCTCAATAGGATAACCGATTATTTTAAAAAATTGATAAATTATTGTAGATGAAACAACCCCATCAACATCATAATCTCCAACGGCAACAATTTTTTCTCTATTTTGAATAGCTTCTATAATCCGTTGAGAGGCAATCTCTACATTTTTTAACTCTTTAAAGTGGGGAATCTCCCTCGGAGGGAGTTCTACTATTTTTGAGGAGAGAATCTCAATAATTTTCTGTTTTGTTAGCATTTATGTTCTAAACTTTTTTCTACAAACTTTTTAATAATTGGATTTGGATTTTGAAGTCTGTTTGTAAATTCTGGATGAAATTGCACTGCCACAAACCAAGGGTGTTCTTTTAACTCTACCGCTTCTACAAGTCCCTCAGCACTTCTTCCACTAATAATCATACCCGCTTTTTCCAATCTTTCTACATAATCGTTATTTACTTCATATCTGTGTCTATGTCTTTCAATAACTTTTTCACTTTTATAAGCATCATATAGTTTAGTATCTTTTTTAATTAAGCATTCATATCCACCAAGTCTCATAGTTCCACCCAATGGAGTTGTGTGAGTTCTAAGTTGCTTTTGCCCACTTGCATCGATAAATTCATCAATTAGATAGATAATAGGCTCTTTTGTGGTAGGGTCAAACTCTTGACTTTCAGCCTTTTTAATTCCTAATACATTTCTTGCAAACTCTACAACTGCCATTTGCATACCAAGACAAATACCTAAATAAGGGATTTTGTTTTCTCTTGCATATTGAATAGCTTTTAATTTACCTTCAACTCCTCTTTTTCCAAATCCACCCGCTACTAAAATTCCATCTACCTCTTCCAATTTGTTAATCATTTCCGGTTTAGTTTCTAAATCTTCGCTATCTATCCACTCTATATTTACTTTTGTATCAAGCCAAGCTCCACTATGAATAAGAGCCTCAATTAAAGATTTATAACTCTCTTTATGCTCTACATATTTACCAACAAAGGCGATTTTAACTTCATCAGCCGGTTCTACTATTTTTTTAACTAAGTCATTCCATTGAGCCATATCCGGTTCCAATTTACCGAGTTGTAACTGCTCAGATATAGGTTCAAGAATGTTCTGTTTTAGAAAGGTTAGAGGAATTTTATAGATAGTTTTTGCATCTGTTGCTTCTATAACTGAATGATAATCGATATCGCAACTATTAGCCAATTTTCTTTTTAGGGCTTTTGGAAGTGATACCTCACTTCTACAAATTAGCATTTGAGGAGTTATTCCTATTCTTCTCAACTCTTGAACACTATGCTGAGTTGGTTTTGTTTTGAGTTCTCCTGCTACTTTGATATATGGCACAAGTGTTACATGGATAAACATCGCATTTTTTGAGCCAATTTCTTGTTTTATTTGTCTAATCGCTTCCATATAGGGAAGTCCCTCGATATCTCCTACGGTTCCTCCCAACTCCACTAAAACTATATCTTTATTTTGACCAACTGCATAAATTCTCTCTTTTATCTCATTTGTGATATGGGGAATAATTTGAACCGTTTTTCCTAAGTAGTCCCCTTTTCTCTCTTTCTGAATTACACTTAAATAGATTTGTCCTGTGGTAAAGTTGTTGTTTTTTGATAAAGTTTCATTTAAAAATCTTTCATAGTTCCCTACATCAAGGTCAGTTTCTCCCCCATCTTCTGTTACAAAAACCTCTCCATGCTCAAATGGAGACATAGTCCCCGGATCCACATTTAAGTAGGGGTCAATTTTTAACATAGTTACATTAAGTCCCGAGTGTTTTAAAAGTGTTGCAATTGAAGCAGATGTAACACCCTTTCCAAGCGAAGATAATACACCACCTGTAATAAATATATATTTAGCCATTAAAGTCCTTTCTATAAAAAAATATATAGAATTATATCAAAAAAGTTAAACAACCCCCTGTTTAATCATCGCTTTTGATACCCTTTTAAAGGCTCTAATGTTTGCTCCAACTACAAAATTATCTTCATATCCATACTCTTTGGCTGTTAAAGAAATATTCACATATATCTTTTTCATTTCATCTTTTAGTTTTTTATCATAAAATTTTTTCAAGAAAACCCCGTTTTCTAAGACGGGGATGAATTGAAAAGGATTGCTTATTTTTTAAATATTTGCTATAATATCATCAAAGCAGATGGAGAGATAGCAAATATATAACCGATATGTCTCTACTTCTAAGAGTTGAATACCTCATTTTGAGTATAAAGTATCTCATTCTTGGAAGATAAAAATATCAACTAATTGGTGTTTGGGGTAGGAACTATCCTTTGACCCCTCATTAGAGATTAAACTCAAAAGCCTTTCGCTCAGTCTCATTGGAGATTGTTAGTTAGGAAGCCCCCACCTCTTAGG
>CAZBVR010000066.1:0-3734 GCA_964495415.1 uncultured Nautiliales bacterium | reverse complement strand
AGGGTCTTTTTGATACTCTTGAATAACTACTTTATAAACATTATCTCCAAGTTTTACTTCAAATGCAAGAGTTTCTTTATTTCTTACATATTTAATAAACTCATTCAATTTAAAAGCTGCATTTATGTTTTCTTTACCTTTTCCATAAATGTTGGCTATTAGATAACCATCTCTTCTTAAAGTTTTTGTTTCCTTTTTCGAAGTACTCTCTCTAATGATACCTTCTAACATTTTCTATTCCTTTTAATTTTTTTTGAGATGAAATTATATCATATTTTTTTTATCCTCCACCAACAAATTGTAAAATTTCTATTTTATCTCCACCTTTTGGAGAGAATTGCTCCCATTTATCCTTTTTTATTATCTCCATATTGACCGCTACTGCCATCGCTTTCTCTTCTATTTTTAGCTCTTTTAGAATCTCTGAGATAGTAATTCCCTCTTTAAACTCTATCTTTTCTCCATTTATTATAAGTTGCATTTATACTTCTCCTCTTAAATAGTTATCTCTTTTATATCAGCTATATCGCTGAAAGCTTTGTATATAGTGGCTATTAGATTCTTTCTGTTTTCCCTTAATTTTTTATCCTCAACATTTACTACTACATTATCAAAAAAGTTATCAATTTCAGGTTTTAAACTAAACAGATTATCAATTCTTTCTAAATAGCTTTCTCCTCTGTTTTTTTCTTTGAATTTTTGATAGAGTTCTTGTTCAGCCGGTTCAATCAATAGATTCTCATCTACAACGATTTTTTTCTCCATATCAACATCTTTAACAATGTTTGCCACTCTTTTGAAGGTGGTAAATATCTCTTTAAACTCCTCACTTTTAACTATCTCATTTAAGGCATTTATCTTTTTGTCTATCTCTAAAATGTTACTATCTCCACTTGCTAATACAGCTTTTATAACAGATGGATTAACATCTTTATAGATTTGGAACAATCTTTCTAAAATAAACTCTACAACTAAATTAACATTAAACTCTTGATAGTTATCTTTTATCTGCTCCAAAAACTCTTTTAGATTTAACTCTATTTGATGCTCTTTTATAAGATGAATAATAGCGATAGCATTTCTTCTTAAAGCAAATGGGTCTTTGTTTCCTTTTGGAACTTTTCCTATACTGAATAGACTCATAAGTGTATCTATTTTATTGGCTAATGATACTATTGCACTAAATCTATTTGATGCAGAGTTTTGATACTGCTCTTTTAAAGCAGTTACCACTCTTTTATCTTCTCCGAACTTTTCTGCATAGTGACCACCCATAACTCCTTGTAATTCAGTAAATTCAAACACCATTTCACTTAACAGGTCTGCTTTGCTTAGATGCACTGCTCTCTCAATTAACTCTTTATCTTCTCCGGTTATCTCTGCAAGTAGTTTTGCGATTTTTTTCTCTCTTTCAACTTTATCATAGATTGTTCCCAATTTATCCATATAGGTAACTTTTTTCAATCCTTCTACATCAAAGCCATTTTTAAGGTCATTTTCCCAAAAGAATAGGGCATCTGAAATTCTTGCTCTTAAAACTCTTTCATTACCATTTATAACTTTACTGAAATCCTCAGTTTTAGCATTGCTTACAACTACAAAGTGATTACTCAACTTATTATCTTTATATACTGGAAAATATCGTTGATGTTCTCTCATTGAGGTGATAATAACCTCATCCGGTAACTCTAAAAAGTGTTCTTCAAATGTTCCAAGTAAAGGTGTAGGATATTCTGTAATTGTAACAATCTCTTCCAATAGTTCTTCATCGATTTCCACTTTTAGATTGTTCTCTTTTTCAATTTTTTTTATTTCATCTAAAATTTTTCTTTTTCTTTCATCTTGGTATAAAATTACTCCTTTTTTGTCAAGTTGGCAGAAGTATTTTCCTATAAACTCTAAATAGATAGGCTCTTTATAGTTTCTATGTCCAAAAGTAAAGTTTCCACTTTCTACTCCAAAAGTTTTAAAAGGGATAACTTCATCTCTTCCAAAAAGAGTAACAATCCATCTGATTGGTCTAATAAACTCTTCCTTCTCCGTTCCCCATCTCATTGTTTTACCAAAATTTAAACTTTTCAGCCATTTTGTAATCATCTCTGGAATAAGTTTTTTACTATCTTCCCCTTTACTCTCTTTTTTAATATATAGAAATTGTTGTCCATTTTTTGTTTTATACTCTATCTCTTCAATTTTTACTCCATTTTTTTTGGCAAATCCCTCTATTGCTTTTGGATTTTTTTCTGCTACGGCTTTTGGAGCTCCCCAAATTTCTAACTCTTTATCTGGTTGTTTTTCTGGAAATTCTCTATGCCATAAAACTAATCTACGAGGTGTATAGAAAAAATCAAATTCTGCTTCTAAATTATACTCCTCTAAAATAGAGTTCCACTTTTTTTCTATATTTGCTCTCTCTTTTAAAAATGGAATGGCTGGTAACTCCTCCACTCCTATCTCAATCAATAATGGTTTTAACATCTTTAAAATCCTTCTATTTTTTCCAAAATTATATCAAAATTTTGATGACACTCAAAAGTATTTTAAATAGTGATAAATAGTCTCAACAAAGATAGATATTTAAAATATGTTATAATTTCATAAAAATAGAAGGATTTTATTGAATGAAAGTTGGAGTTATTTTAAGACCCTCATCGCCAAATCTTCTTGACCTTTTTTTAAGAGTAAAAAATAGTTTTGAAAGATATAATTCAAAGGTTTATCTGGATACAAATAGTGCTAAAATGATAGGATTGATAGGTTTAGAGTTTGAAAGAATGTGTGAAGAGTGTGATATTTTAGTATCAATTGGAGGGGATGGAACTTTAATCTCTCTTGCGAGAAGGAGTTATAAATATAACAAGCCCATTATGGGAATAAATGCCGGAAATTTAGGATTTTTAACAGATGTGAATCTTGATGAAGTTGAAACATTTATTGATAACTATTTTAAAGGTGAATATAGAATTGATAAACGAATGATGTTAAGAGTGGAGATAGATGGAAAAAAGTATTATGCTTTTAATGATATTGTATTTTCAAAGGAGACTATCTCAGCAATGGTAGATTTAAGGGTTGAGGTTGAAGATGACAATAAAGAACTATCTTGGTTGAATACCTATTATGGAGATGGATTGATAATCTCAACTCCAACTGGTAGCACGGCCTACAATTTGAGTGCAGGGGGGCCGGTTGTTTATCCTCTTACTAAAAGTTTAATTCTAACCCCCTTATGTCCTCACTCTTTAACTCAAAGACCTCTTGTTTTGCCAAGTGAGTTTAAATTATTTATAGAAAGTAATACAAAAGTTGAGGTTATTTTAGATGGACAGGAGATAGTTCATCTTTATGGTTCAAAGGCAAAAATTAAGATAGCTTCTAAATCTGCAAAGCTTATTCATAGAGTTGAGCGAAACTATTTTGATGTGTTGAGAGAAAAGCTGAATTGGGGAGAGAAATAGATGATAGAAAGAGTTTATCTGAAAGAGTGTTTGACATTTAAGGAGGTGGAGCTAAATTTTGAAACTGATAAAAGGGGATTGATTATTTTTAGTGGAGCAAGTGGAGCTGGAAAGTCTATTTTGATGCAAGCTATTTTATCACTTTTTGGATATTTTGAAGCGAGTGCAAAACTTGGGGAAGTGTTGATAGATAGAAGTTTAGACCTTTCAGAGTATGGAATTGAGAGCGATAATTTGGCTACCATTTTTAAGCAGTTAAAAAGAGAAAAGGTAAGA
>CAZBVR010000065.1:0-7331 GCA_964495415.1 uncultured Nautiliales bacterium | reverse complement strand
ACAATCAAACACCATATATATTTGAATTAAAAAAAATAGACCTAAGCACTTTTGAAAAAAGAAAAGAGTTACAAACTCACTTAAATAATCAAAATGAGGCTCTAAAAAAAGAATTAAATAGAATAAAAAATTATATATTTAGACATTATACTATTGATGATTTATTAAAGGATAAGCTATGATAAAAATAGACAACGAAGAATTTAGCGAATGTTTTTTTAGAGTATTATTTGATGGACTTAGCAGTGAGTATCAATCTACCACCATAGAAGAAAAAATCAAACTTCTTCAAAAGATGATAGATAACGGATTATCTCTTAAAATAGTTGCTTTAAAAATGCACGACTTTTGTAATAATAAAGCAAAAAAAGATATTAGACTTGTTGATATTATCTTTGGACTTAGTGATTTGATAGAGGGGATTATAAAAAATAAGGTGAGTTAATCTCCCTTGACAACGAGGAAGGAAATTGTGTTACAATAATAAAAATAATGAAAGGATAAAATAGATTTAGATGTAAAAAAATGGCAATTGATGATTTATCAATAAAAAACTGAAAAAAGGAGGAACTATAAAATGAATAAAACAAACACATACTTAATAAGAGGTGCTTGCAGTTTTAGATTAGAGGGGGCGGCAATAGATCGATTAGATTATTTCTTTGAAGAGGAATTAAAAGAATATGCGGTAAATGACTTTAAAATATCAAATATATATGGAGAAGTATATGGATATATAGGAGAAGAAGACGAAATAGAAGAATGTGAAATATCTGATTTTTTATTAACATATAAAGACAAAGAAGTAAATCTAAACGAGGAAGAATTAGAAAAAACAAAAAATGGTTTAGAAAATATAATTCTTTTTAAATGTGTCCTTAGGTTCGATGTCAATAATTACTGTGAGCCATTGGTTATGATGTTAAATGACTATATAGATGAAGAAGATGATGAAGAGATATTAGAATTTATAAATTTTTTAAAAAATTTAAAAAATAGATTGGAAAGTTAAGGCTCTAATAAATAAAAAAATTACTTTCTAACATCGTGTTAAAATTCCTTGACAAAGGGGGAAGTTAGAATGTAAGTAAGATTTTGAAAAAAGAGAGTAATTTAATCTTATTTTAAGTTTCTATTGATATAATAACAATACAAAGAAAAAATAAAGGAATAAAAGATGCCAAAAATTAACAGATATGTTGATATAGAACAAGTAGAAAGAGAAGCAAAAAAAGATTATATAGATAGACACTCTCCATTTGTTCATTGCGAATTAACAGCAAAAGCGGGAGAGAAGTTTAAAGTAAAAATAAAAGTTGGGAATGAATATACTCATCCAGATGATTTTGACCATTATATTGCCTATGTTCAACTATGGAATGGGGAAACTCTTCTTGGACAAGCAACTTTTACACCGGGAACATTAGCAAATCAGAAAAGTCAAGTAGAAGTGGATTTCTATATAATTCCTACTAAAAAGATGAAATTAACTGCTATGGCTTATTGCACAAAACATGGTCTTTGGGAATCTGACCCAGTAGAGGTAGAAGTTCAATAGAGAATTTTTTCTCTCTTTTCTTTTTTTATCAATGGCAATATATCTTCTTAATAGCTCTGTAACCTCTAAAATATGGAGGATAATTCAATGTCATACTAAAAGGATAACTTTGTCCCTTTCGTAAAGGCGGTTTAAATCTAAAAAGTTGCTCTTTTATAATTGTATTTGGTTTTTGTAATTGTTTCTCATTATTACCAAAAACTGAAACTCCTCCACTTTTAAAAAAACTTCCTTTTCCAAAAACTTTTCTATCATTATTTATAAGTTTGAGTGAAACTTTACAATAACCAAGTGGAAGTTTTCCAACATTAAGAATCTCTCCTTTTACAACAAGAGTTTCATTAAATAAAATTCTATATTCAGATACTCTTATTAAACTACCCTTTTTAGTATATTTCTCTAAAATAATGATTGATAGTATTGCTCCAAAAAAAGTAACTAAAAATGAGGCAAAAATTGCACTCACAATCACATTTGTCTTTTTAGCCTGTGCAGAAAGGAGAGAAAGGGCAATAAAAAGAATAATAAAAAAGGCTAAAATCAACCAATGCAATATGGAAAAATAGGGTAAATTCATCTATTTTTCTTTCCTTGAATTTTTCTCATCAATTCCACTTACTCCTTCTCTTCTTTTTAACTCATTTAAAATAGCCTCTGGGTGAATATTTTTATAAGCAAGTGCAACCAAACAATGAAACAGAAGGTCTGCCCCTTCATAAATAATCTCCTCCTGTTTATCATCTTTAACAGCAAAAGAGAACTCTCCTGCCTCTTCCACAACCTTTTTTAAGATAGTGTTTTCTCCCTTTTTATAGAGAGATGCCACATAACTACTTTTAGAGTCTGCTCCCTTTCTCTCCAAGATAGTATGATACAATTGGTCCAAAAAGTTATATTCTATCTTTTCAGTAACATCTATAACCTCTTCCCCTGTATCTGCTCTTTTAAAGAAACAGCTCTTTCTACCTGTATGACAAGCAACTCCCTTCTGTTTCACTTTTAACAGAATTGTATCATTATCACAATCCACTAAAATCTCTTCCACTTTTTGAGTATTACCACTACTCTCCCCTTTTTTCCAAATTCTCTGTTTAGAGCGAGAAAAGTAGTGGGCAAATTTTGTTTGTTGGGTCAAATTGAAAGCTTCTCTATTCATATAGGCCAACATTAAAACTTCGCTACTATCTATATCCTGCACCACAACCGGGACAACTCCCCCACCTTTTTCCCACTCAATTTTATCTACCATTTACAACCGCCTTTCTTCTATCTTTTACATCTAACCAAATGTTTGGAACCGCACCACCTGGTGTTAAGAAAATTTGTGCATCTTTATTTACTTTTAAAGCCTCGTTAAATTTACCTTGAACTTCAATCTCTTTAAGTTTTAAAAGTTGAGGAGTTAATGAATTAGATATCATTATATTTGCATCCGCTTCCGCTTTTGCTTTAATCATTACAGCATCAGCCTCACCTTGTGCCTGAATTTTTTTAGCATCTGCTATCCCTTTTGCTAATGCAGCCTTTTTCTCTGCTTCCTGTTTTGCTCTCAATACCTCATATTTAACTCGTTCAGCCTGTTGTTTTGCAATTTGAACCGCTTCAATTTGCTCCTTAATTTTTTGAGGTAAAATAATATCTCTCAACTGCACACTCTCTAAAATAACTGGTCTAAATTTCAATTTATCAAGTTGTTTCTGCATATCTGAATTGATCATATTAGCAATCTGATTTCTTTTAATCGGTAACTCCTCAGCTGGAAATCTACCTATAACATTTCTCACTACATCTCTTACAAGAGGATTTATAATTTTGTCCTCCCAATTAAATCCATAATTTGCAATAGTTTCAGCCGCACTTTCTGGATTTAATCTATAACCAACTGTTAGTTCAATTGTAATAGGCAACCCTCTACTATCCAAAACATTTATTGCCGGATATAGTTTAATACTTCCTGTAACATCTCCCATTGAACCTAACTCTGCATTCTTTTTATAGTTAATAATATGAACCCTTGTATCCACAATATAAACCCTTTGAATAATTGGAATATAAAAATGGATACCTGCCCCCAAAGGTTTTGGGTCAAACTTTCCTGTTGTTGATAAGATACCAACCTCTCCCTGATTTATAATCACAAAAGGTTTTGCAAAAATTGCTAAAAAGAGAACTATAATCGCTATCCATACAGAAGGTCTATTGAAAAATTGAGGAAGTTGAGGAGGAGTATAATCGCCCCCCCCTCCATTGTTATTGTTACCATTTGAGTTGCTATTTCTTTTAAAATAATCGTTATAATCGGTTGCCATCTTTTATCCTTTTATATAAATGTTAGGTAATGAAGATATTTTGTATCTCTACCATAAACTACATCAAAATAGGCAGATTGAATCCTTTCAGTAATCTCTCCCCTACTACCATTACCTATAACTCTGCCATCTAACTCTCTAATAGGAGTAATCTCAGCCGCTGTTCCTGTAAAAAATGCTTCATCTGCAATATAAACCTCATCTCTTGTAACTCTTCTTCTCTCTACTTTTATTCCCAAATCTTCCGCTATCTCTATAACAGTAGCTTGTGTAATAGATTCCAAAGAGTTATCATTTGGAGGAGTAATCAATTTGCCATCTCTAATTAAAAAGAAACACTCTCCACTTCCCTCAGCAACAAAACCTTCGCTATCCAATAGAAGAGCCTCTTCATACCCCGCCTCTACTGCTTCATATTTTGCCATTTGACTATTTAGATAGTTTGCAACCGCTTTTGCTTTTCCAAAACTTGAAGATACAGGGTTTCTTGTAATTGAAGAAGTTTTTACTCTAATCCCCTTTTCAAGTCCCTCATCTCCAAGATAAGCTCCCCACTCCCAAGCTGCAATTGCAGTTTCAACAGGTGCTCCAATATGATAAAGTCCCATTTTTCCATAACCAATATAGATAATTGGTCTAATATAAACATTTGAGTTAAATTGATTTTTTCTCAATAACTCAATCTGAACCTTTTCCAACTCCTCCACATTATAATCGACATTTAACTTCACTATTTTAGCACTATTTAAAAGTCTTTTTGTATGCTCTTTTAACTTAAAAATAGCCAATCCTTTATCTGTCATATATGCTCTTGTTCCCTCAAAAACCCCGTTTCCATAATGGAGAGTATGAGTTAAAATATGAACCTTTGCATCTTTCCACTCTACAAATTCACCATTCATCCAAATATATTTCGCTTCCTTCATAAAAAAATCCTTTTTTTTAATGTTTATTTTATCAAAAATTGGTGAGATAATGTTACAATTATAACATTAAATTTAATTTAGAAAGGTCACTAATGGAATATATTGCAAAAAAATTTATTGGTAGCAGAGAGATGGATGGGGAATTAGCAGATGTTATCTCTCCATACTCAAAAGATGTTGTAACAAAATATGTTAAATGTAGTGCAAATGATGCCAAAAAGGCTTTGGAGGTTGCCAAACACTCTTTTGAATATACAAAAAGAGCATCTTTATATCAAAGAATAGCTTGGATTGAAGATGTGGCAGAAAAACTAAAAGAGAATAAAGAGTATTTTGCACTTTTAATCACAAAAGAGGTTGCAAAACCTATCTCTCAATCAAGACTTGAAGTTCAGAGAGCTATTGAAAATCTACAATTGTGTGCAAAAGAGTTAATTCACTTAAATGGTGAAACTATTCCAACTGATGCTACTCAAACAGGAATTAAGACAGAAAGTTTCTTCAAAAGAGTTCCCGCAGGAGTGGTAGTAGCAATCACTCCTTTCAACTTTCCTTTAAACCTTGTAGCTCATAAAATCGCTCCCGCACTTGGAGCTGGTAATAGTGTTGTATTAAAACCCACTCCGGAGGCTCCATTTGTTGCCTACTCATTTGCAAAACTATTTATTGAAAGTAAATTTGCTATTAAAGATGCTTTAAGTATAGTTTATGGAGATGCAGAGGTAGGAAGTGAATTAGTTCAAAATCCTATTCCAAGAATTATATCTTTTACTGGAAGTGTAGCTGTTGGAAAAATAATAACCCAAAATGCGGGTATTAAAAAAGTATCCCTTGAACTTGGAGGAAATGCGGCAACCTATATTGAAAGTAGTGCCGATTTAGATAAAGCATCTCAAAGATGTGCTATTGGTGCTTTTAGTAATGCCGGACAAGTTTGTATCTCTCTACAAAGAATCTATGTTGATGAAAATGTATATGAAGAGTTTGCTGAAAAGTTGGCAATTGAATCTAAAAAAATTGTAATAGGAAATCCATTTAACGAAGATACTTTTATGGGACCTTTAATCAATGAAGATGCTGTAAAAAGAGCAAAAAGTTGGGTAGAAAGTGCTATTTCAGAGGGAGCAAGACTTATCGCTGGTGGAGCAATAAAAAATGGCAACATTTTTACCCCAACCGTGTTGGCTGATGTAACTGATGAAATGAATGTTGTTTGTGAAGAGGTGTTTGCTCCAATCGTGAGTTTAGTAAAAGTGAAAAACTTCGATGAAGCAGTGGAAAAGATGAATAACTCTCCTTATGGACTGCAATTCTCTATCTTTACAAACAGATTGGATTTAACAAAAAGAGCGATTGAGGAGTTTGAAGCTGGTGGAGTAGTAATAAATGATATTCCAACATTAAGATTTGATATTCAACCATATGGAGGAGTGAAATTGAGTGGAATTGGAAGAGAGGGTCCAAGATATGCCCTTGAAGAGATGACTGAGTTAAAAACAATTATCATCTGCTAAAAGGTGAAGTCAAAGCCAACTTTGGCTTTACTTTTTTTTAGTGTTACTGAAAAATTTTTTATTCTTTTTTCTACTCAAAAAAACTTCCAAAGAGTCTTTACCCTCTTCGAAACGAGGATAGGTCGCCGATATATTTACAAAAAGAGGTTTCTCATTTATTAAAAGTTGTAAAATTCTATCTATCTCCACATATACAAAAGCTCCTATATTTTCCTCTCCAAATCCTGCTTCAAAAATCAAGTAGTTATCCTCTACAAAAGCACTCTGAAAAGAGTAACCAGCCAAAGCAAAAGAGATATAATCATCTGAAAAAGAGGAAACTATCTCATCTGGTAATTGAGGTTTAAACTCAACCCCGTCCCTTGCTACAACAATAAAAAACTCATATGAATTTTTTAGAAAAAATAGAATCTGCTCCCTTAATTGTTTTCTAACAAGTTCCAAATATCTTTTATCTGTTAAAATTTTTATCATAATTGTTATCCTTTACCAATTTTTTGAACTCATCTAACATATCACTAATAATTGAGATTCCCTCTTTCCAAAACTCCTTATCCTCTATGTTTTTTCCAAACATAGCTATCTGCTCTTTTGGTTCAATACTTCCCCCGCTTCTTAAAAATTGAATATATCTGTTTTCAAAATTCTCAAACCCTTGTTTGTATAGATTATACAGAGATAAAACTAAAAGTTGAGCATATGAATAGGAGTAGCAGTAAAAAGGCGAATGAATAAAGTGAGGGATATAACTCCACCAGATTTTGTAATTGCTTGTAAGCACAACACTATCTCCAAACATCTTTTGATTCTCCTCTGTCCATATTGAACTAAACTGCTCACTACTCAACTCCTCTTCACTATTATGAACCCTTCTTTCAAAATTTGTAAAAACAATTTGTCTGTGAAGAGTAGCAAAAATATCCTCCAATTTATTCGCATAGAGAGCTATTAGCTCCTCTCTACTTAAATCCTTTTTAATAGCTTCAAATAGAAGCATCTCCGCGAAAATAGAGGCAGTCTCAGC
>CAZBVR010000064.1:0-21497 GCA_964495415.1 uncultured Nautiliales bacterium | reverse complement strand
TCATCAACTGCATCCATAAGTGCAATAATATCTTCAGACCATTCACCTAATTGTCCCGCTTTTACTTCTTCAAGTGCTTTAAATGCTGAACCTGCAATTACTGGAGTATCATCACCTGGGAATTCATATTCAGATAATAATTCTCTAATTTCCATTTCAACTAATTCTAATAATTCTTCATCATCAACTAAGTCTTTTTTGTTCATAAATACTACGATATATGGAACTCCAACTTGTCTTGATAATAGAATGTGCTCTCTTGTTTGAGGCATAGGACCATCAGTCGCAGCAACAACTAAGATAGCTCCATCCATTTGAGCCGCACCTGTAATCATATTTTTAACATAGTCAGCATGCCCTGGACAATCCACATGAGCATAGTGTCTTTTTTCAGTTTCATATTCAATATGAGAAGTATTGATTGTAATCCCTCTTTCTCTTTCTTCTGGTGCATTATCGATTTGATCATAATCTTTTAATTCAGAAAGACCTTTTAATGCTAAAACACCTGAAATAGCTGCTGTTAAAGTTGTTTTACCGTGGTCAACATGACCAATAGTTCCGATATTTACATGCGGTTTAGATTTAACGAATTTTTCTTTAGCCATTCTTCATTCCTTTTCAAAAATTTTTAAATTTATGGTTTAATTTTAGGTCTTGGACTCCCCATTCTGGAGCCCATAAGCGGGATTGAACCGCCGACCTCTTCCTTACCAAGGAAGTGCTCTGCCACTGAGCTATATGGGCATAAAAACACTGTTGCAACAATGTTCAAAAATGAACAATAATTTTTTTGGGATATACATTTAGTAGTGATTAACAAATGAGATTAAACTACTAAGCTCCCAGTTTTTAAATGGAGCGGGAAACGGGACTCGAACCCGCGACCCTCAGCTTGGAAGGCTGACGCTCTAGCCAACTGAGCTACTCCCGCTTAAAATGGTGGTGGAGGCAGGATTTGAACCTGCGAAGGCTGAGCCAACGGATTTACAGTCCGTCCCCTTTGACCGCTCGGGAACTCCACCAAACCTATTTATCCAAAAATCAATTTTCACTGGTCAAACGCTTTATTAAATGGAGCCGATGAAGGGACTCGAACCCCCGACCTGCTGATTACAAATCAGCTGCTCTAGCCAACTGAGCTACATCGGCATCTTTTAACTCTGTTTGTGGAGTGGAATTATATATAAAAATTATGTTATTGTCAAGTATTTTTAACTTTTTTTTAATAAAAATAGAAAATTTCCTTTTTTATCTTTAAAAAGAACTTTTTTGTCAGTTACTATATAAATAAAATTATCACTCTTTTGAATAAAGCCTCCATTGATTTTTTGCTCCTTAATATCGGGAATAGGTCTCCTTTCAAGAATTAAATCAAACAGATTAGAAGGATAGTTTGGATTTAAATTATGAACAAAAAGAGTTTTGTCATAACATCTGTTATTGATACATATATCATTTTTTTTAATTGTTAAAACAAAAACTAACTCTCCCACATTATAAACTTCAATCTGTTTATAAAATGGTGTCTCTTGTAAAAAACCTTGGTCATTGATAGCCATCCCACTATTTTTAAAAGCCACAATAACAGGAGTTGTTTTAGGAGCACAACCTATAAAAAAGAATAATAAAAATAATGATAACAGTTTTTTCATCTTAATCTTTTTATTTTACTTTTTGATAATTTATAGATTTTAGAGGGAGTATCTTCAAAGTAGCCTCTTTTATCAATAATCAACACATCGGCTTGACTTATAGCAAATTTTTCATCAAAAGGCTTACCGCTCTCGTTTGCACTACTCGAATACAACCATTTAAACTTTTTCAAAAATTCTCTATGATGTGGCTCAGTAATAACTCTATATGCCTCATTTTTAATAACATAACTACTTCTGTTTGGAGTTCTTCTTACTCTTTTTTTATGTTTTTTTGGCACTCTTGGCAATAACGAATAATCACTAACAACTTTTAGAAATTTTTTATTTGGGGGTCTCTTTTTAATTCTATTTAACTTCTCCAAATTTTGAGATAAAAATCCAACCGTTGTATTTGTTTGCATAAGATAGATTAAATCAGCTCTCAATGTAATTCTCCACAACCCATTTTGCAAATGGAAAACTACTTGTAAAAGCTGGGCTTACTGCATTTAAAATATGGATTGAATTTTCATCTCCCTCCACAACAAAATCTTGCAATAGTTCAAGAGTATTGGTGTCAAGAAGTTGGGCTCTAATTCCCGGCTTACTCCACTCATTAAAACCTGTTTCATCTATTTTTTTAAGCATCTTTTTAGCCAAACTTATAAAATAGGGTTTATAATACTTTTTCATCTCTTCAAGTGCCAATTCTCTAAATCCAAAAGAGTTTTTAAAAAAGAGTCTTAACTCATACTTAATAATCTCCAAAAATTCCTCTAACTTAAAATTTTCAAATCCTTTATAATTCTCTCTCCAAAAGGCTGGAATGGCTGTTGGTCCTATCTTAATTTTATTATCCACCGTTATTGTGTAATGCACTCCTAAGAATGGGTTTTTTAAATTTGGAACGGGATAAAGATTTGTTGTAATTGGCATATCATCTTTTGTATATTTCAAATATATCCCCTTAAATGGGATAATAGTATAATTTTTAGAATATCCAAACTCCTTTGCAATTTTATCAGCATAAAGCCCCGCTGAGTTGATAATTTTTTTTGCATATAATCTATTCTTTTTAGTTGTTAGAATTGTATTGTTATTTAAATTTGTATTATACCCCTCTTCAAATCTAAACTCTACCCCTCTTTTTATTAAACTATCTTTTAAAAATTGCAAAATCTCTATGGGATTAACAGTTGCTGTGTTTGGAGAAAATAGAGCCTTTTTATATGTTTTTATATTTGGATACTCCTCTTCCAACTTTTTCTCATTCCAAAGTTCAACTTCAACTCCATTTTTTATTCCTCTCCTATATAACTCCTCAATCCCCTCCAACTCCTCTTCATTATTTGCTACAACTACCTTTTTGCATCTATTTAGAGAAAGATTATTCTCTTCACAAAATCTACTCATCTCTAAACAACCATCTCTTGTAAATTTGGCTTTTAAGGAATCTGCACTATAATAGAACCCTGCATGCAATACCCCACTATTTCGTCCGCTACTATGATATCCTACATCCCTCTCTTTCTCTAAAATCAACACTTTTTTAGTCGGATAGTTCTCACTCAGATATTTAGCTATTGAAAGCCCTATAATTCCAGCTCCAATTATAATATAATCATACTTTTCCATAAGTCAAACCTTTTTATAAAAAGATATTATCAATCAATCGGGTTGTTCCAACAAATCCAGCTATTAAAATAATACTATTATTCTCTTGAATCTCTTCAATATAATTAAAGTCTCTATCCACACATGCAATATATTGAACTCTATCTATTTCCAACACCTCTAACATCTTCTCTTTTATAACTGCAAACTTTTTCTCATTAACAGAAAGTTTAGCGGCCAATTTCAAAGATTTAGAGATAGATAAAGCTCTCTTTTTCTCCTCTTCACTTAAATAAGCATTTCTGCTACTCAATGCTAAACCTGATTTTTCTCTAACTGTTTCTCCCTCTACAATCTCAATATCTAAGAAAAAATTTTTAACCATTCTTTTTATTAAACTTAGTTGCTGAGCATCCTTTTTTCCAAAATAGGCTCTTTTCGGTTTAACTATATTGAAAAGTTTTAACACTATTTGTAACACTCCGTCAAAATGTCCAGGCCTAAAATGCCCCTCCAAAATATAGCCCTTTATCTTGGGAGCTTTAATAGCAACTTCATCATCTTGATAAATATCCGAAACTTTTGGAGTAAATAGATAATCAACTCCGGCCAACTCACAAATTTTAGTATCAGCTTCCAACCTTTTTGGATATTTATCTAAATCCTCTCCCTCTAAAAATTGAGTTGGATTGACAAAAATAGAAACAACTACAACCCTATTCTCCTCTCTTGCTTTTTTTATCAAAGATAGATGCCCTTCATGCAAAGCACCCATTGTTGGAACAAACCCAACCTCTTTATCTCTCAATTCTCTCTGTAACAGATAGGGGTCAGATATTATATGCATCATTTTTCCTTTTAAATTATGATAAAATTACGGATATATTATATCGAAAAAAGGATAAAAATGGATAGTTATGAATACTCGGAAACAATAAAAGAGTTGGAAACAAAATTAGATAATATCGAAAAAATTGTAAATCCTGAAAAGTTAGAAAAAAAATTGAAAGAGATAGATGAGATTGAAAATAGAGTGGATTTCTGGAACAATCCCAAAGAGGTTGCAAAAATTCAAAAAGAGAAAAATATCATTTTAAGAAAATTGAACAAATATAAAGAAGCAAAACAAGCCCTTAATGACAATAAAGATATGTATGAATTGGCATCTCTTGAAGAGGATAGAGAAACATTGGAAGAGGTTTTTAAGGAGATAAATGAGTTAAAAAAAAGAATAAAAGAGTTGGAAATTGAGGTGATGCTAAGCGGGGAACATGATGCAAATAATGCAATCGTTTCAATTCACCCCGGAGCCGGTGGAACAGAATCTCACGATTGGGCAAGTATCCTATATAGAATGTATCTAAGATTTGCAGAAAAAAAGGGTTGGAAAGTGGAAACCCTCGACTACCAAGATGGAGATGAGGCAGGAATAAAAGATGTAACTTTTATTGTAAAGGGGGACAATGCCTACGGTTACCTAAAAGCTGAAAATGGTATTCATAGACTTGTAAGAGTATCTCCTTTCGATAGTGCCGGTAGGAGACATACCTCTTTTGCAAGTGTGCAAGTTTCACCAGAGGTTGATGATGATATTGATATAGTGATTGAAGATAAAGATATAAGAATCGATACATATAGAGCAAGTGGGGCAGGCGGACAACATATCAATAAAACAGAAAGTGCTGTTAGGATTACTCACAATCCAACTGGAATTGTAGTTCAATGTCAAGCGGGAAGAAGCCAACATCAAAACAAAGAAACCGCCTTCAAAATGTTAAAATCTAAACTTTATGAATTGGAACTTGAAAAAAGAAAAGCTGAACAGGAGGGAATTGAAAAGTCAGATATTGGGTGGGGACACCAAATCAGAAGTTATGTTCTATTCCCATATCAACAAGTTAAGGACACAAGAAGTGAAAAAGCTTATTCACAAGTGGATAAAATCCTTGACGGAGATTTAGAAGAGGTAATTGAAGATGTTTTAACTGCCACTTCAAAAAGTTAGTGACAACTATCTCAAAAAAACCCCCAATCTCATAGGCCCGTGAGCTCCAAAAACTAAAAAACTCTCAATATCGGCCTTTTGCTTGGGCCTATATGAAAAAATTAAATTTTTGGTCTCTTATAACTATATTATAAAAGTTATGAATGATAATTACCTATTTTAAGTTTTTTTCTCTCAATTGTCCGCAAGCCGCAGAGATATCTATTCCTTTACTTTCTCGGATAGTGCAAATTACTCCCTTTTTATTTAACAAGGATTTAAACTTTTCCATCGATTCAGGAGTTGGTCTTTGATAATTTGTCCCAGGATATGGATTAAAATAGATTAGATTAACTTTTGCTTTAATACCATTAAGAAGTTTGACAAGTTTATTTGCACTCTTTTCATCATCATTGATATCTTTAATAACTAAATACTCAAATAGCACCTTTTTTCTTTTATCCACAGGGAATTTTTTAACCGCTTCAATAACCGATTGAATGTTATAAGCTTTATTCATAGGAATAAGTTCCTCTCTCAGTTTATCATCAACTGCATGGAGGGAGATGGCTAAATTTATACCTAACTGCTCCTTTCCAAGTTTTTCTATTTTTGGAGCAATCCCACTTGTAGATAATGTTTGTCTTCTTGGAGATATATGTAATCCATTCTCATCAGAGATTATTTTGATAGCTTTAACCATATTTTCATAATTATCGAGAGGTTCTCCCATTCCCATATAAACCACATTTATAGATTTTGTTGCAGGGAAATTTTTAATTTTTTTAATAAACCAGATTTGAGCGACAATTTCAGCAGGAGTTAAATTTCTAACAAACCCTCCCTTTGCAGTTAAACAGAAACTGCATCCAACTTTACACCCAACTTGACAACTTACACAGATTGTATATCTATTCTCTTTCATCTTTAATAAAACAACCTCTATTGTGTGGCCATCTTTCAATTCAAATAGAAACTTTTCAGTTTCATCTTTTGATATTTCTCTGTTTAAAAGTTTTAGAGGGTTTATAATATAATTTTGAGAGAGTTGCTCTCTTAACTCTTTTGGTAAGTTTTTCATCTCTTCAAATTTATCAACATACTTTTTATATATCCAATCAAAAATCTGTTTTTTTCTAAATTTGGGTTCAATTTCTAATTCATCTATTTGATAACTCATTATCTCTTTTTTCATCTTTTTTGTCCTTTGTGATGTAACCATTTTTTAATAGGTAGGAAATCAACTTCTCTTTTGCTTTTGAAACATTTTGTAAATAGAGGGAGTGAGCCTCTTTGTTGCAATAGTTTGTAATTACAAAAATCCCTTTAACCGGTAGATTAAACTCTTTTGCAACTTTAAGAACTGAAAAAAATTCCATATTTTCTATTCCTAATCCCAATCTATCAAATCCCAAAGAGGCTATCTCACTTGTGGTGATATAGTTGGAACTATTTACAACAATCTCCTTTTTGTTAGAGGCAGTTATAAAATTATCAATAGGAGTATAGGACTCCTTTTTCAAAAACGATACCTCTATTTGAGAAGCTGTTGAAGAGGTAATTATATCAAACAATCTGTATTTTTGAGGATTATATGCTCCTGCGGTTCCAATGAAAATTAAAGATTTTGGTCTATCAAAAAGGGAGATGTGAGTTAAATTTATAGCAGATTCAATAAGTCCAACTCCAATAGGAGTGGCAAAGGAAAAGGTCTCCTCTCTTCCTGCACTAATTATCATAATGTTTTTAAGGCTCTTTCTAATAGTTTAGCATGATAAACCTCTTGTCTTGAAATAAAAAGAAGGAACTCTTCCAACTCTTTGTTTCCTATCTTTTCAGCTAAAATTAGACACTCTTTTTCAGCACCTATCTCCTCTTCAATGTTTTCTTTTAAAAAGTCTGCTATCTCTACATTTTCATATTTCTCTTTTTCAACACTTCTAACAAATGTTAAGGTTCCTAACTCAGAAGCAAATTTTGCAAATCTTTTTAGATGATAAATTGAATCGCTTATTAAATCTGTAAAACAATTTACTGCATCAATATGTTCAGAATGAACTTTTAGATATGAATAGATAGTTATCAATTCATACTCTTTAAAAGTTTCTCCAACTAAAAAGAAATTGAAAGCTTCTGCCTGTTCTGGAGTTAGCTCTATATTTTTAAGAGTTTTATGCTCATCAAAAGCTTTAATTTTTTCATCTGAATTGATATTTTTTAAAACTGACAACATATAATCTTCATCATTTTTAAATCTATTTTTAGTTTCCTCTAAAATCCCCTCTGCCTCACTATTTTGAATTGAGTTTTCAATTTGTGCAATCAATTTGCTATTCAACTCATTTATAGTTTCAGATTTTATATCTCTTAGAGAATCGATGTCCATATCAAATTTAACCCCATTTTTTACTAAGTCTGTCATTGCCCACATCATATGTTTATACTCAATCAGTCCGAACTCTTCATAGATTTCAGCAATTTTTCTATCTTCAATCATAAATGAAGCATATAGGAACTTTAAATAGTTCATCTGTTTCTGTTTTACGATACTCATTCTTATATCCTTTTTTTTGTTTTTTTTATTGTATCATAAAAAAGGAGTGATTTTGTGTTAATTATTAAAAAATTTCTCTCTTTTGTGAAAATTGAGGAATAGATGCTATAATAACAAAACAGATATATTTTATAATAAAAGGAAGTTTAGATGATAAAAAAATGTTTATTTCCAGCCGCAGGATATGGAACAAGATTTTTGCCAGCAACAAAATCTATTCCCAAAGAGATGTTACCAATTGTAAATAAGCCACTTATTCATTATGGGATAGAGGAGGCAAGAAAAGCGGGTATTAACGAGTTTGGATTTGTTACAGGTAGAAGTAAAAGAGCAATTGAGGATTATCTTGACTACAATCCAGAAATTGAGAATACAATTAAGGGTTCATCAAAAGAGAAACTACTTGAAGAAACTACAAAAATGATAAATGACTCTGTTTTTACTTATGTTAGACAGAAAGAGATGAAGGGGTTGGGACATGCTATTTTGACAGGCGAACCTTTGATAGGTAACAATCCATTTGCTGTTATTTTGGCAGATGATTTGTGTGAAGGAGATGTGTTGTCTCAAATGGTGCAACTATATAAAAAGTTTAAATGTTCTATTGTTGCAATTGAGGAGGTTCCAAAAGAGGAGACTTCAAAATATGGAGTGATTTCAGGTCGTGAGATAGAGAAGGGAGTTTTTTTAATAGATGATATGGTAGAGAAACCGGACCCAAAAAATGCTCCAAGTAATTTGGCTATTATTGGCAGATATATTTTAACCCCAGATATTTTTGATATTTTAAGAGAAACTAAGCCAGGAAAGGGTGGAGAGATTCAGATAACAGATGCTCTATTAACTCAGGCTAAAAAAGGAATGGTGTTGGCATATAAATTTAAAGGTAAAAGATTTGATTGTGGAAGTGTTGATGGATTTATTGAGGCTACAAATCACTTCTATAAAAAGATGAAAAGTTAAAGGGTAAGTTTTGATTTTATCGATAGAGAGTAGTTGTGATGATAGTAGTATTGCAGTAACAGAGATAGAGAGTAGAAAAGTTCTGTTTCATAAAAAGATATCCCAAGAGTTGGAACACTCTCAATATGGAGGAGTTGTTCCAGAGTTAGCAAGTCGTTTGCATCTTGAAGCCCTTCCAAAAATTTTGGAGGAGGCAAAAGAGTTTTTTCCAAATATAAAGGCTGTTGCTGTAACAAATGCCCCCGGTTTAAGTGTTACTTTGAATGAGGGTGTAATGATGGCCAAATGTTTATCTATCTCTTTAAATGTTCCAATTATTGGAGTTAATCATCTTATAGGACATATCTATTCTCTTTTTATTGAAAAGGAGAGTGTAGATAATTTAATGATTTTGCTTGTAAGTGGAGGTCATACAAAAATTTTGAAAATGGGAGCAGATTATAGAGAGATAGAGGAGGTAGCATCAACTACTGATGATAGTTTTGGAGAGAGTTTTGATAAGGTTGCTAAAATGTTAGGATTGGGATATCCGGGAGGACCAGTTATTGAGGAGTTGGCCAAGAGAGGGGATGTTTCCAAGATAGAGTTTCCTATTCCTCTTAGACACTCAAAAGAGATTAAATTTAGTTATTCAGGGTTAAAAAATGCTGTAAGAGTTGCTATTGCAAAAGAGCGTTATAAAAAGGAGGATATTGCAGCATCTTTTCAGAAAAGTGCAATTGAACATATTGTAATGAAACTTAAAAAACTATTTAAAATAGATACTCCCAAACATTTTGCCGTAGTTGGAGGAGCCAGTGCAAACCTATTATTAAGAGAGGAGCTTGCTAAATTATCTAAGGATTTCAATTTCAATCTACTCTATCCAGAGTTGCACTATTGTAGTGACAATGCGGCTATGATAGGAAGGGTTGCTATTGAGATGTATAAAAATGGGGATTTTACAACATTTGATAAATTAAAAGTGTTTTCAAGAGTGCAGTTTTAACTTTTTCAACTCTCTTCTCTCTTTTTTTCTGATATAATTGTCATTAAAAAATAACAGAATATAAGGATAACAGGATGAATTTAATCGAAGGAAATCTACATTTAGACAAAGAGAGTAAAATAGCAATTATCTCTTCAAGATTTAATCATTTAATTACAGATAGATTGGTAGAGGGAGCAAAAGACTCTTTTTTGAGACACGGAGGAGATGAAAAAAATTTAGATTTGATTTTAGTTCCAGGGGCTTTTGAGGTTCCATTTGTGTTGGATAGAGTTTTAGAGACTCAAAAATATGATGGAGTTTGCACTTTGGGAGCAGTGATTAGAGGAGCTACTCCCCATTTTGATTATGTTTCAGCAGAGGCTACAAAAGGAATCGCAAATGCTACAATGAAACACTCTACTCCGGTTACATTTGGGATTTTAACAACTGATACTATTGAACAGGCGATTGAAAGAGCAGGAACAAAAGCAGGTAATAAGGGATTTGAAGCAATGACCAGCTTAATTGAGATGATAAATTTGTATAAAAAGATAGGATAGTAGAATGGCAACAAGAACACAAGTTAGAACTGCGGTTGTGCAGATGTTATATGCTATGGATTTGGGAAATAGAGAGATGGAGAAACAGGCTTCAGAGTATCTTAATGAAAGAAAGATAAAAGGTGCTAAGGCTGAATGGGGACTTTCTCTTTTTAAAGGAGTTTTGGAGAAAAATGATGAGATAGAAAAAATTATCAAAAAACATCTGAGCAGAGAGTGGTCATATGAAAGATTGGATAAAGTGGATAAAGCAATTCTATTTCTTGCAGTGTATGAGATAGTTTTTACAGATTTACCATATCAGATAGTGATAAATGAAGCGATAGAGATGGCAAAACTATTAAGTAGTGAGAACTCTACAAAATTTGTAAATGGAATGTTAGATAAGATAGCAAAGGATAAAAATTGAAACTTTGTATAGCTTTGGATTTACCAACCCAAGAGGAGAATCTAAAATTAGCTGAGTCAATTGCGGGAGTAGGAGAGGAGATTTGGTTAAAAGTTGGATTTAGAACTTTTATTAGAGATGGAAGAGAGTTTATTGAGAAGTTACAAAAATTGAATTTTAAAATTTTTTTAGATTTGAAACTTTATGATATTCCAAACACAATGGCAGACTCTGCGGAGGAGATTGCTAAAATGGGTGTGGATATGTTTAATGTTCATGCAAGTGCGGGAAAAACTGCTTTGGAAGCGGTTATGAAAAGAGTTTCCAGATTTGAAAAACGGCCATTGGTTTTGGCTGTAACTGTTTTAACAAGTTTTGATGAACTCTCTTTTGAGGGGATTTATGAAAAACCTATTGGACAAAAAGCGGAGCAGTTTGCAAAAATGAGTTATGAAGCGGGATTAGATGGAGTGGTATGTAGTGCTTATGAGAGTTTGGATATAAAATCTATTACAGATGATAGTTTTATAACTTTAACACCGGGAATTAGACCATTTGGAGAAGATAGGGGAGACCAGCAAAGAGTTGCTGACCTCTTTTTTGCTAAAAAAGCAAAGGTAGATTTTATTGTTGTGGGAAGACCTATCTATAAATCGGAGAATCCAAGAGCAATTGTTGAGAAAATTTTGAAGGAGATTTAGATGAAATTTACTACCCCCTTAAAATCAAACAGAGTTAAAGTGATGTTGTTGGGAAGTGGAGAATTGGGAAAAGAGGTTGCTATTGAGGCTAACAGATTAGGTTGTGAAGTTGTAGCAGTTGATAGATATCAAAATGCTCCCGCTATGTTAGTGGCACAAAATAGTTATGTAGTGGATATGAAAAATAGAGATGCTTTATTGGAAATTATAAGAAGAGAGAAACCAGATTATATTTTGCCAGAGATTGAAGCTTTGAGTATAGAGGCTCTTTTTGAAGCAGAGAAAGAGGGATTTAATGTTATTCCAAATGCTGAGGCTGTTAATAAAACGATGCATAGAAAACATATTAGAGTTTTTGCATCTGAGGAGTTAGGATTAAAAACCTCAAAATATCAATTTGTTAAAAGTTTAGAGGAGTTGAAGGAAGCTATTGAAAAGATAGGATTACCAGCGGTAGTAAAACCGGTAATGAGTAGTTCAGGACATGGACAATCAATTATCCACTCAAAAGAGGAGATAGAAAAAGCTTGGGAATTTGCTCAAACTGATGCGAGAGGAAGTGCAGATGAGTTGATAGTTGAGGAGTTTATCAATTTTGATTATGAGATAACTCTTTTAACTGCACGAAATGGAAAGGAGACTATCTTCTGTCCTCCAATAGGACATATTCAAAAAGATGGAGACTATATCTTTTCATGGCAAGAGATGAAGATGAGCGAAGTGGCACTCAATAAAGCAAAAGAGATAGCAAAAAAAATTACAGATGGATTGGGTGGTAGAGGTATTTTTGGAGTTGAGTTATTTATTGCAGGTGATGAGGTATATTTTAGTGAGGTTAGTCCTCGTCCTCATGATACAGGAATGGTAACTATGATTACTCAATCTCAGTCTGAATTTGCTCTTCACATTAGAGCAGTGTTGGGGTTACCTTTGGGATTCCAATTTTATGGAGAGGGAACAAGTGCGGCTTTTAAAGCTGATGTAGATAGTTATACTCCAACTTTTGAGATTGATGAAACTCTGTTTAGTGAAAATAGTAGATTTATCCTTTTTGGAAAACCGGAAGCTCATAAGGGTAGAAGAATGGGAGTGTTATTGGTAAGCGGTGAAGATAGTTTGAATAGAGCAAAAGAGATGATAAAGAGAGTAAAAATGATAGAGGAAAGTTGTTAAATGTTTAGTGTTGCAGTTGTTGGAAAACCAAATGTCGGAAAAAGTAGTCTTTTTAATAGAATAGTAAGAGCCCAAGATGCAATTACCTCAGCAAAAGCGGGGACTACAAGGGATTTTAAAAAGAGAGATGTTGAAATAGCTCCAAATAAGGAGATTACTCTAATTGATACAGGGGGTCTCGAAGAGAGAGATGAACTATTTAATAAAGTAAAAGAGAAATCTTTACAGATAGCAAAAGATGCAGATTTAATTCTTTTTATGGTAGATGGTCAAAAATATCCCGATGATGAGGAGATTGAGTATTTTAGAACTCTTTCAAAATTAAATAAAAAAATTTGGCTTGTAGTAAATAAAATAGATAATGATAAACTCACTGAAATGGTGTATGAGTATTATCAGTTGGGAGCAGATAAAATTTTTCCTATTAGTGTTTCTCACAATAGAGGAGTTGGAAAGCTTATCAATGCAATTGCAACTCTTGTTCCAGAGAATAAAGTGGCTCCAATCCTTTCAGCAGATGAGGATTTGGGATTGGAGGAGTTGTTGGAGTTAGAGGAGCAGGGAGAAGAGCAAGAGGAGAAAAATATAAAAGTCTCAATTATTGGAAAAGTTAATGTTGGAAAATCTTCCCTTCTAAATGCTCTTGTTGGAGAGGAGAGAACAATTGTGAGTGATGTTGATGGAACGACTATTGACCCTATCGATGAAACAATTGTTTTTAAAGATAAGGTAATAACTTTTGTGGATACCGCCGGAGTGAGAAGAAGAAGTAAAATAAAAGAGATAGAGAAATATGCCTTAATGAGGACAGAAAAAAATCTTGAAGAAACAGATATAGCCCTACTTGTAATTGATGCTAAAAATGGAATTGCGGAACTTGATGAGAGAATTGCGGGATTGATAGATAAGCATAGGACAGGGGCAATTATTGTAATGAATAAGTGGGATGAAAATAGAGAAGAGTATAAAAAGTTTGTAGATGAGGTTAGAAGAAGATTTAAGTTTTTATATTATGCTCCGGTTATAGCAGTGAGTGCAAAAACGGGTAGAAATTTAGATAAGTTAAAAGAGACTATTTTAAAGGTATTCCAAAACTACACTAAAAGAGTGCCAACTTCTAAATTAAATGAGGTTATAAAGGAAGCAACTCAACGACATTACCTTCCAACAGATAAAACAAAACCAGTAAAAATTATGTATGCAGTTCAATATAAAACAAAACCGCCAACAATTGCTCTTGTTATGAATAGAACTCATCTTCATTTTAGTTATAGAAGATATTTAATCAACTATTTAAGAGAGAAGTTTGATTTTACAGGCACTCCAATTCTTTTGAGTGTAAGAAAACGGGGCGAAAAATATGAAGAGGATATGGAGTAGATAAATTATGCAGTTTATTTATGAGAGTGAGTTAAAACCAATTTTATTGATAAGTGGAGATAACCATAAATATCTTTTTAAAGTAAGAAGATTTAAAGTTGGAGAAACTATTCAAGTAACCAACTTTGAAAAACTATTCAGATATCAAATTCAGGAAATTAGTAGAAAAGAGGCTATCCTTAAACGAGGAGAGGAGATTGAGATAGAGCAGGAGTTGAAACCTTTTCATATAGGTTGGTGTAAAATTGACCCAAAGAATATAGAGAAGGTTTTGCCCTCTTTAAATGAGATAGGAGTTACAAAAATCACTTTTATTGATTGCGATAGAAGCCAACAAAATTTTAAAATTAAATTGGATAGATTAAAAAAAATTTTAATTAACTCCAATCAGCAGTGCGGAAGAGTTTCTTTAATGGAGATAGATTTTTGTGAAAGTTTGGATACCTTTTTGAAACTTTATCCGGAAGCTAAGGTTTGTGACTTTGGAGGAGAAAAGATTGATGGCTACTTTGAGGTTGGAGTTGTTGGATGTGAAGGAGGTTTTTCAGAGAGGGAGAGAGGTTTATTTAAATCCTCTATTTCCTTTGATACTCCTCTAATTTTAAGAAGTGAAACTGCTGTTGTAACTTTGGCAAGTAAGGTTCTTTTATGATAGCACTTATTGGACCAACAGCGAGTGGAAAAAGTGGCTTAGCTTTGAAGTTGGCTTTAAAATATGGGTATGAGATTTTATCTTTGGATAGTTTAAGCATCTATAAGGAGATAGATATTGCCAGTGCTAAACCAACAAAAGAGGAGTTGAGTTTAGTTAAACATTATGGAGTTGATGAGATATATCCAGATGAAAAGTTTAATGTCCAAAAGTTTATCGATATCTATCAAAAGATAAAAGATAGAAAAATTATTATTGTTGGTGGGACAAGCTTCTATCTAAAAAGTATGATTAGTGGGCTTTCTCCAATGCCGAAGATATCAAAAGAGATAGAGGAGGAGGCAAAAAAGTATAGTTGGGAGTTTTTATACAGGGTTGATTCTGAATATGCTTCCAAAATTAAACCGCAAGATAGTTACAGAGTGCAAAAAGGGATAGAGTTGTATCTTGCCACAAATCAACCTCCAACTCTCTATTTTCAAAACAACCCGCCTAAGCCTATCATTGAAAATTGTGAAATTTATGAGATAGCAATTGAGAGAGATAAATTGAGAGAAAGAATTAGAGAGAGAACTGCTAAAATGTTTAAAATGGGTTTGATTGATGAGGTGGCCTTTTTAGATAAAAAATATAGCAGAGAATTAACTCCTATGAAAGCGATAGGAGTTAGAGAGGTTTTGGATTATTTTGATGGGGTTTATGACAGAGAGCAGTTGTTTGAAAAAATTGTTACAAATAGTGCTCGTTTAGCCAAACGGCAACAAACTTTTAATAGAACCCAATTTAGGGAAAAAGTTAGTTTGCCCCTTTCACAGCTTGAAGAGAGATTGGAACAACTTTTTTCATCTCAGAGTTTCTCTTAAAATTTGGATTATCTGTTCAAACTCAAACCTCTCCTCCGGATTTTGAAGCAGAAAACTTTTCATCTTCTCTATTTTTGAAACCGCTTCATCAAGTTCTCTATCCACTCCCTTTTGATAGGCTCCTATTTTGATTAAGACTTCATTCTCTTTATATATTGCATAAAGTTTTTTGAACTTTCGCACAAGTTGTTTATGCTCTTCTGAGATGATGTCATTCATTACCCTACTTGCAGAGTTTAAAACATTTATAGGAGGATAAATTCCCATATCGGTAAATTCCCTACTCAAAACAATATGTCCATCTAAGATACTTCTACTTTGGTCAGCGATAGGGTCTGACATATCATCGCCATCAACTAAAATGGTAAAAAAGGCGGTTATTGTTCCTTTTCCCTTCTCTTTTCCAGCTCTCTCCATAAGTTGTGGGAGAAGCATCAAGGCACTTGGAGGATAACCTTTGCTTGTAGGAGGTTCTCCCATTGCCAAACCTATCTCTCTTTGAGCCATTGCAAACCTTGTTACTGAGTCCATTAAAAATAGCACATCTTCCCCTTGCTCTTTAAAGTATTCAGCCACAGCCATTGCGGAAAAAGCCCCATATTTTCGCATCAAAGCACTATCATCACTTGTTGCTACAATCATAATTGTATCTTCAAGAGAGCCATTTAGATTTTTTTCTATAAACTCAGGTATCTCTCTTCCTCTCTCTCCAATTAGAGCGATTACTTTTATTTTACTTTTACTTCCTCTTACAATCATACTCATTAGAGTGCTTTTTCCAACTCCACTTCCAGCAAAAATCCCAAGTTTTTGACCCTTACCACAGGTTAATAATCCATCTATTGTTTTTACTCCGGTTGGAAATGGCTCATCAATTAACCCCCTTGCAAGTGGAGAGATAGGCTTTTTCATAATAGGATATCTGATAGTTGATTTTATCTCTCCCTTTCCGTCAATTGGATTCATAAATGGATCTACAACTCTACCTATCAATCCCTCTCCCACAGGTATTTGCATTCCATCTTCATCAATATAGATTTTGTCAGATATTTTTAGTCCTTCCAAAAATCCAAATGGAGTTATTGTAAAACTATTTTTATCCAAACTTGTTACCATTCCTAAACTTTCTCTATTTTCAGAAACTATTTTTACTATATCTCCTATTGATGGTGTTAATCCGGTCGCCACAAGGTTGGTAGGATTTATTTTTGTAACAACTCCGAAGGGTTTGGAAAGTTTGCTACTTTTAATCTGTGACTTTATCTTTTTTAATGACATTATTCCTTTTTCCTTGTTTTAGATTGTATAGACATTTTACTTTTTTTTTGATATTATACCCAATAAAAAAAATCTAAGCAAAAGGTAAAAAATGGCAGTAGAAAAGTTAAATGAAGCGAATGCAGTTATTAAAATAGAGGTTAGTAATGATTTAATCGATGCTAAAAAAGAGAAAGTAGCAAAACAGATTGCTAAAACAGCTGAAATTAAAGGGTTTAGAAAAGGGAAAGCACCTCTTGCTATTGTAAAAAAGATGTATGAAAAACAGATTGAGGATGAGGCTATAAACTCTTTAATTCAAGAGGAGTATGAGGAAGCTTTAAAAGAGTTAGGAATTAAAAAAGAGGATATTATTGGAGAGCCTGTCTTTACTAAATTTGAGAGAGGTGACGAAAAAACAGAAATTGAGATAAAAATATCATTGAAACCAGATGTAAAAATAGAGGGATATGAAGAGATAATTCCAGAGATAGAACTTCCGCAAATCTCTGAGGAAGATGTTGAAAATAAAATTAAAGAGTATGCAAAAGAGGTAGCAGAACCTGTTGATAGTGATAAAGAGGTTGTTGAAAAGGGTGATATTGCAGTTATCGATTTTGTGGGTTATATTGATGATAAAGAAATGGAAAACGGAAGTGCAGATAACTATCCATTAGAAATTGGAAGTAATACATTTATTCCAGAATTTGAAGAGCAAATTATTGGAATGAAAGTGGGAGAAGAGAAAGAGATTAAAGTTGCTTTTCCAGAGAATTATGGAGCAAAAGAGATAGCAGGAAAAGAAGCTAAATTTAAAGTTACTTTGAAAAAAATTCAAGAAAAAAAAGTTCCAGAAATTGATGATGAGTTAGCGAAAAAACTTCTACAAAAAGATGATGCAGATGTTGAAGTTTTAAAAGATGAGATAAAAAAAGAGTTATTAAATGTTAAAAAAACTGAGTTATTTACTCCTAAAAAAGCTGAACTTGCTGAGTTGTTAGTTGAGAAGATAGAGTTTGATTTACCAGATGTTATTGTTGATAAAGAGACTGAACTAACAATCAATCAAAAAGCACAATCTTTAACAGCGGATGAGATTAAAGAGATAAGCGAAAATGAAGAGAAGTTGAAAGAGTTTCAAGAGGAAGCTAAAAAAGAGGCTGAAAAGAAAGTGAAACTTACTTTTATTATTGATGAACTTGCAAAAGTTGAAAACATATCTGTTTCAGATGAGGAAGTTTTACAACTAATCTATTTTGATGCTATTAGAAATGGTCAAGATGCTGAGCAAATTTTTAACTATTATAAAGATAACAATCTACTTCCAGCAGTTAAAATGAGCATTCTTGAAGATAGAGTTTTAACTACTTTATTAGACAAAAAAGCTAAATAAGCCTTTTGGCTATTTAGTTTGTTATAAAAATTAAAGGATTCAGATGTTAATACCTACGGTGATAGAAAAAACAGGAAGAGGGGAGAGAGCTTACGATATCTATTCAAGACTTTTAAAAGATAGAATTATTATGCTTCATGGAGAAGTAAATGACCAAAGTGCAAGTTTAATTGTTGCTCAACTCCTTTTTTTAGAAGCGGAAGACCCAGAAAAAGATATCTATCTTTATATAAACTCACCAGGAGGAGTTGTTACAGCAGGTATGAGCATATATGATACAATGAACTATATTAGACCAGATGTTGTAACTATCTGTATGGGACAAGCCGCAAGTATGGGAGCTTTACTTTTGAGTAGTGGAACAAAGGGTAAAAGATTTGCACTTCCACATGCGAGAATTATGATACACCAACCTCTCGGAGGAGCACAGGGACAAGCTACTGATATTGAGATTCATGCAAAAGAGATTTTGAGAATGAAAAAAGAGTTAAACGAGATTTTAGCTAAAAATACAGGGCAAACTGTTAGAAAAGTAGCTAATGATACTGAAAGAGATAATTTTATGAGTGCAAAAGAGGCGGTGGAATATGGTTTAATTGATAAGGTTCTTGAAAAGAAAGAATGATTTCAAAAAAGGATGTTAGAGTGGAGGGAAGTGAATTAAATGAAGCCACAACAGAGATAGAGAAGTTTGCTCAAAAGGTTTTTAATAAATTATTGGAAGAGAACATATATCCTATTCCCTACTATTATAGTATCTATTTTTTCAATATGTTAGAGGAGGAGCCAGCTGATTTCAAAAAGTCTGTAATGGAGTTGATTGAACTTGAAGGTAAAAATGATTTTGAAGAGGATTTAAAGTTTGAACAGAAATTGAAAAAATCTTTTAGATACTCAAAAGAGTTGATTCAGCACTCTGCATTTGTTTATAAGTTATCATCTGCCTTGAAAGAGAAAAATAACTCTTTTTTAAAAGAGGTTGAAAATGTTTCTACTCCCCAAGTTTTTAAAAATCTTCTTTTAAACTCTAAAAAGAGTGTGGAACTTATAAATAATAAATTGAAACTTTCATTGGAGAGTATGAGAAATGTTTATGCTAAAAATGTTGAAACTTTGAAAGATATTGAAAAAGAATCTGTGTTTGATGCTTTTTATGGTCTTTACAATAGAAACTATTTTTTAAGAGAGATTAAAAAAGAGATTGCACAGATTGAAAAGTTTAAACATACAAGTAGTCTAATTGTGTGTAGAGCTTCAACTAAGACTATGGAAAAACTTTTAAGTGAAAAAAGTAGAATAGTGGTAAATCGATTTATTGCTAAAATTTTGTTGAAAACTTCAAGAAGAACCGATATTATAGCTCATCTTGGTGAGGGAGTGTTTGGTATGTTTTTGAAGCATACTGATAGAGTTGGAGCTATGAGAACAAGTGAAAGGCTTTCTGATACAATTATCAATTCAGCTATGTTTATTGAGGGTGATGAGTTAGAGGTAAATATAGTTTTAGGAATTGCTGAACTAATGCCGGAAAATGAGGCGGAAGAGCTTCTAAAATGTGCTTATGATAAGTTGGAAGAAGCTGACAAAGAAAATGACCTATATAGAATTTGTGAAGGATGAAAAAAGATGGAGTTAGAGATTGTTACATATCCCAATAAAATTTTAAAACAGATATCAAAACCGGTAGAAAAATTTGATAAAGAGTTACATACTTTATTGGACAATATGTATGAAACTATGTTGAAAAATAATGGAGTGGGACTTGCAGCTATTCAAGTGGCCGTTCCAATTCGTGCCTTATTGATTGACATAGGAGATGAAGAGGGGAATCAAAGTAAAGAGAGTTTGATTGAGGTGATTAACCCAGAGTTTTTAGAGTGGAATGGAACTATAAAAGATACAGAGGGATGTTTAAGTGTTCCTGAGTATTTTGATGAAGTTGAGAGATATAAAAATGTAAAAGTTAAATTTTTTGATAGATTTGGAAAAGAGCATATTATGGATGCAAATGGGCTTTTGAGTGTTGCTTTTCAGCATGAGACGGACCATTTAGATGGACATCTGTTTATAGAAAGACTTGATTATATTAAAAGAAAAAAATTTGAAAAAGAATGGAAGAAAAAACTAAGACGAAAAAGATAAACTCCGCTATCTTTGATGGAGAGATAAGAGTTGTAGAGGTTGAAACTACTTTTATTCCCTCTTTGCCGGGGTTTAGTATAGTGGGACTTGCAAGCAGTGCGGTTCAAGAGAGTAAAGAGAGAGTAAAATCGGCTCTTTTAAACAATAGTTTTAAATTTCCTCCTTTGAAAATTGTAACAAACCTTTCTCCTGCAAATTTTCCCAAAAAATCTACTGCCTTAGATTTGCCTATTGCTTTATCTATTTTACATCAGAAAAGTGAGGTAGATTTTAGTGATTTTTTGGTAATCGGAGAGTTGGGACTTGACGGGGCTATAAAAGAGACAAATGATATGTTTGCTATTGTATTGGCAAGTGGGTTTAAAAAGGTTATAGCTCCTCTCTCAATTGCAGATAAACTTTCTCAAATCCCAGATGTTGAAGTTTATGGATTTAAAAATTTGTCGGAACTTTTCTCTTTTGATAATCCAACTCCTGTTCGAGCCAAAAAATTAAACTACTCTTCAATCAAAATTGCCGGTAAAAACTATTTTTTTAATAAAACCTTTCCCTTGGATTTTAAAGATGTTAAAGGACAAGAGGTAGCCAAAAGGGTAGCCTTAATTAGTGCGAGTGGTATGCACAATCTACTTTTAAATGGAACTGCGGGAGTGGGTAAAAGTATGATAATAAACCGACTTCGCTATATCTTACCACCTGTTAGTTTTGAAGAGTTGTTGGAGATAGAGAAACAGAATGCCCTTGATAATAAAGAGATAACTTTTAATCCAGTAAGACCTTTTCGTTATCCCCACCACAACTCCTCTAAATCCGCAATTTTTGGAGGTAGAAATAGAATAGGAGAGATAGCCCTTGCAAACAGAGGTATTCTATTTTTTGATGAATTGCCTCAGTTTAAAAAGGATATTTTAGAGGATTTGAGATTGCCTTTGCAAGAGGGAAAACTATTGATATCGAGAGTTGATACTAAAATTGAGTATAAAACTAATATACTTTTTGCCGGAGCTATGAATCCCTGTCCTTGTGGAAATCTTCTTTCAGACAGAAAAGAGTGTAGATGCACTGAGTTGGAGATAAAGAGGTATCAAAACAGAATTAGTGAGCCTCTTTTTGATAGAATTGACCTCTATTTGGAGATGAGAGAGGATAACTCCAATTCTGTTATCTCATCTAAAAAGATGTTTGAAAAAGTTTTGATAGCTTTTGAAAAACAGATGAAAAGAGGTTATTTTAACTCTATGTTGCCAGAGGGTTGGGAATTTGAAT
>CAZBVR010000063.1:0-2830 GCA_964495415.1 uncultured Nautiliales bacterium | reverse complement strand
GTTTGGATACTCTACTGACCTTAGAAGTATGACTCAAGGTAGAGGAACTTATGCTATGGAATTTGACCACTATGAAGAGGTTCCTTCAAATATCGCAAGTGAAATTATAAAAGAAAGAAACGGGTAATTTTCCCGTTTTTTCTCTACTTTTTACTCTGTTATTAAACTACTTAATTTGAATCAAAAACAACTTTATCATTTTTTGTTAATTTTTTTCTCAAAAATATTATTTTTGTGTTATAATATGAACATAGGATGAGATTAAAATTGAAAGGATCTAAAATGAAAAAGTTATTAGTAGCAGGGAGTGTGATTTTATTTAACTTTTTATATGCTTGGGGTGGTATGTCTATACCAAAAATTCCAACATTGCCAAGTAATGACACTACTTCACAAAAATCAAAAACAATAGAAAAATCAGGAAAAACATCATCAAGTGATGGAACAACTGTGGAAGGAAAAGGAAGTGTAACTGTAACACCGGGAGCTTCTGCTTCCTCTACCTATTCAGCTATTGGTTCTTCTATTGGTTCATCAATGATGGAAAGTATCTTTTGTAGAAAACATATGATGCCAGCAGGAAGTAGTTCATCAAATGCAGAGCAATGTTATGATGCTTATGACCTTTTTACAGGGGGATTTGATACTGACATCTTAACAAAAACAGCAGGAAAACCATTTGCTTTAATGATAGCAAAAACAAGTTGGGGAGGTGGATGTGATTATTCTCATCAAGTTAATGTTGAGTTAGTAGATGCTGAAACAAATGAAGTAATTCCAAATACTAAACAAGCAGTTTCAGCAGGAGGAGGTATTGTTACTTTTCAAGTTCCAGAAGCATATAAAAATGTAAGAGTAAAAATAGATTATGATGTTGATAATCCATTTGAAGTTGTTACAGAAAAAGAGGTAGCTTGTCCAACAGAGGGTCTTATAAAACAAACCTTTAACTCTATTCTAAATCATAAAGAAGAGGGAACTTATTATGTGCCTCAATCTGACGGAACTTATAAATGTTATCAAGTTGTAAAAGAGGAAACAAAACATCCAATTGATTATTCATCAGATAATTTTGCAATTAGACCTGATAAATTTGATATTCAGTTTAAACAAAAAGCTATAAGAGTTGGAAGAGTAGCTTATGCCGATATAAAAGCAGTAACTTATGGAGGAGATATTACCACAAATTACAATTCAAATAGTGAATTGATAAAAACTTCTATTGACCATTACACAGGTAAATATGAACCAAAAGTAAATTACTCTTTTGATATTGTAAATGGAGAAGAAAAAAGAGGTTATTTTGTATTTAATAGAGAAGCAAACAATACCGCTATTAAATTGACTGAAATGGTGGGAGAAGAATGGGCTATTGTAGATGCAGATGATACAGCTGATAGTTGTAGATTGATAACAGGTGTAAGTAATGATATAAATGTTACTCCTATTCCAAAAGATTGGGCAGGTAAAGGAACTGGAATGGAGGAAAATGACCCAGTTAAACATAATGTAGATGTAGATGTTAGAGATAATGTAAATAAAGATATCAGATTCAATAAAATGAATTGGTAATAATAAATTTAGTTGAAAAAGGAAACAAAGAGAGTATGGAAAATGAGATTATAGCAATGGCAATTGAAATGATGAAAGTTGCTATGATTCTATCTTTTCCAGTCTTGTTAGTTTCTATGATAGTTGGACTTGTTATTTCAATTTTTCAAGCCACAACTCAAATCAATGAGATGACTCTCTCTTTTGTTCCAAAACTGATAGCAGTTGCCATAGTTATGATATTAACCGCACCTTGGACAATGAATAGTATGATAGATTTCACTACAAAAACATTTAAAATGATTCCTAACTTTATCCAATGATAATTGACTTTTCTGCACTTTCTACTATCCAAATTGGCTCAAAATTAAAAGTAAAGATACTTAATCAATATAATTACAACGGCGAAATAGTTATAGGAAGAGCTACCAACTCATTAGTTTGTAATGGCAATATAGCTATTCTTGATGATAGATATGATTTTATCAAAATTGATAAATATTTGAAAGTTGGTGCTAAAACACCCAATAGAAAATTATTCAATTTCGCCAAAGAATATGATTTAGCAGGTTTTGAATTTTTAGCAAAACTTCCCGGCACAATAGGCGGAACCGTAAAAATGAATGCCGGTATGAAAAATTTTGAAATAAGCACCAATTTGGTAGCAATAAATGGAATTGATAAAAGTAATTTTACTTTTTCTTATAGAAGCACTAATATAGAGATTCCTATCTTTGAAGTGTGCTTTGAAGTAAAAAAGGGATTTAATGAAGCCCTTTTAACTCAATTCACTCAAATGAGGAAAAATCAACCCTCGCTTCCCTCTCTTGGAAGTGCTTTTAAAAACCCTCCAAACGACTATGCTGGAAGAGTTATAGAAGCAGTTCAATTGAAGGGTGTAAAATTTGGAGATGTGGGATTTAGTGAAAAACATGCAAATTTTTTGGTGAATTATGGAAATGGAAAATGTAAAGATGTAATCACTGCCCTTAATGAAGCAAAAAGAAGAGTGTTTGAGGAGTTTGGCATAAAGTTAGAGGAGGAAATTAAACTCTATATCTAAAACTTTACCAACCCCTTGCAAAGAAAACCCCGTTCTCTAAGACGGGGATGAATTTGCAACTCTTTACATTCAGTTGTGATTGTAGTATAATCTTCACATAAAAATCAAGGAAAAAACAGGTGATAAAAAAATTTAATCTTGGATTTAAATATAGGATATATCCAACAAAAGAACAAATAGAATTATTGAATCATCAAATGTTTGTCTATAACCAAG
>CAZBVR010000062.1:0-4039 GCA_964495415.1 uncultured Nautiliales bacterium | reverse complement strand
TCTACAAACTTTTGATTTAAAGAGATAGTTGAGCTATCATCTCCACTAAAAAACTGATTGATTTTCATTGCTCCACTAAAATTAGCAGTGTCATTGTCAAATCCTATGTAGGTTGTTTCATCTCCCTTTTTTGACAGGGTTAAGGCTCCATTTGTAAAGTGGGCAAGATAGTAGTCATCAATATCATTTTGATTGTTGTTATCCTCATTATCATCTATATTTGGCATATTGATTTGGGCCACAATTCCCTCCATTGTAGAGTAGAGAGGGTTTTCACTTGCTGAATTTATAACAATTTTTCGTCTTGCTAACTCATCTCCCTCATCGTTATAGGCCACAATCTCAAACTCTCCATCTTTTATTGGTAGAGGTAAATCTATATCATTTGCTTTTGATATTGGAGTATAATTTACCTCATTTAAAGCATCAAAAAGCAGACTACCGTCATCTTTTACTAATAGAGCTCCATTTGATAATTCTCCATCTCCATTTTGGTCCTTTTTGATAAGTGCTATATTTCCATTTTGAATAACAGCCTCATAATCTATATTTTCATTTTCCAATTCTTGATTGATTCTATTTAGATTTTCTTCTAAGGTTTTATCTTTATCAATAGAGACTTTTATATCTTTAATAAATTTTCCATTGTTATCATATGCTGAAAGAGTTAAATTCCCATTCCTTACCGGATGTTTTAGAGAGTTTTCAACTTGTGGAGAAGAGAGTGGATATTTTTCTATCTGGTCTGAACTTAAAGAGATAGGATTATATAGTTGCTCTCCGCTTGGCTCCTCTTGTGCTGAATAGGCATAGATAGAGTTTGTTGTTTGGATTAAAGTTTTGCTAAAAGCATCGAGTTGGTCTATATATTTTTGACTATATCCATCGATAGTTTCTCCTTTTTCGTTATATTCAACCCCTCTAAACTCCAACAGAGCACCAATTACACTATTTTTTGGGATTTTGTTAGTTATATTTTCGGTTGAGTAGTCCTGTTTTACAAAATAGATAGAGTTGAAAGAGTTTTTGCTGTTAGGGTCGTTATCAACTTTTAAGGGATGATATGTAGCATTATCTACAAGTGGATAACCTCCCAAACTTATAACATAATTCTCCTCATAGTCTGCTATATTTGGGTCGTTTATTCCGAGTGATTGAACTCCGCCTTTTGAGATGTTGGCTCCGGTTAATTCAACTAACCTTTTTTCTGCACTATCTCTTTTATCTCTCAATTGATTGGCATGATTTATATCATTTGCTTCAACTTTTTTAATCTCTTTATTTAGATTGGCAATCTCTTTAATTAGGTCATTTACTTCATTAGTATGCACCTCAATTTTTGAATCAACCGATTTGTTTAAGTTATCTATCTTCTCTCTTGTAGTTTTGATAGTGTTTGCTAAAATCTGAGTTTTACTTGCTAAATCAACTTTTAAAGCATTATCGTTTGGATTGTTTGCAAAGTTACTCCAAGCATCATAGTAGTTTTCAATATCTTTATTTAGTCCAACATCTTGAACATCTGGAAAGTAAGTAGCTATCTCATCTATATTCTGTTTTAGTGTAGAAAAGTAACTCATATTTTTATTGGCTTCCTCATATCTTGAAAAGAGATACTCATTTTTAATTCTAACAATAGTTTTAATTTTTGCACCCGTTCCAATATCTCCACTTGGAGTATGAAGAGCTGGAGTAGATACAATTTGAGCCCTCTCTCTTGTGTAGTCTGAATTTGAAGCATTTGAGATATTGTTGCTTGTTACACTGATAGCATTTTGATTTAGGTTTAGACCGCTATATCCTGTGTTTAGAGTTGAAATTAGACTCATCTTTTTATCCCTTTAATGAGAAATTACTATATGGATTTTGAGAGGGCTTCATTTGATAACCGATATCTGGTTTTGCACCGGTTAGTTTATTCATAAGGTTATTGTAAAAATGAGTTATAGTAAAAGCCATTTTTGCAAATTTTTTATGAAGTGTGTAAAATTTTTGTAACTTTTCTTTGAACTCATCTAAAAGGGGTTCTTCGTTTGGATTGATGAGTGGCATCCCTTTTCTGTTTCTTTCTGCCAATGTTGAGTCGATACCATTTTTTAACTCTACAAACCTTTTAACTAACTCCTCTTTTTGATAATTTCTTTCAAACAGAGCTTGGTGGTTTGCTTTTTTGATATCATCGATATCTTTTGATGTAATCTCAATTAAGTTATCTAACAGTTGATTTGTTGATTGTAACATATTTACTAACATTGTTTTATCTCCTTATTTTAGGAGAAAAGAGGGGGAGGAGGGGAGTTATTGTAAAAACTCCTTTGCCATTTTGTATGCTGTTTCTTCTATCTTGATTGGATATTTGTTGTTTTTTACAGCATCTTTTATTAACTCCACCCTGCTTTTCTCTACTTTTGTTATGTTGTTTTTTTGTTCTCTATTAGGAGACGACATAGTGGGAGTAGAGATATAGGTTCCCATTTTAGTTTGTTGTATCATTTTTCTGTCCTTTGAAATTTTTCTCAGCCACTATATCGTCAAATTTTTGTTAAACTTTATTTTTTAAATACTCAAAAAGTAGTTTGGAATATCCAAACCCGCCTGATAAATTTTGAGATAATTGCTCTCTATACATACTTTCATAAATATCCTCTCCCGCTGTTTTGGGAAAAAGGGAAGTCTCTTTTTTTAGTGACTTGTCCAAAAAATGTTTCAAAATTTCACTTTCAAAACTATCACAAGATTTTTTGAGTGATTTTAGATTCTCATTTTTATCTATTGTGGGTTTGTTGTTATAGATACCCATTGTTACCATTGAGTTATCAATCATTTAAACTCTCCTTCAATTTATTTTCAGTTCGGCTTTTAAGGCACCGCTTGCTTTAAGGGTTTCAAGTATTGAGATAATATCTTTTGGTTTAGCATGATACTTTTGAAAAATCTCAGCCAAATCTGTCATAGAACTTCTTTTCTCAATTTTGATAATCATATCCCCTTGTGTAATCACGATAGGGTCTATCTTAATATCACTACCAGCAACAATCGTTCCGGTTCTCTCATCAATAACAACTATATTTTGTTGAGGTAGATAATACTCTATATTTTGAACCTGTGCCAAAAACTCTGGCATACTTATCTTTTTGGGTTTTTCTAAACGGATTGTTCGAGGGTCGAGGGCAGTGGCTACTTTTTTATGAAAGGTTTTATTTATTAAGTTTTGAATTGTAACAGCATTATTGAAATTTGATTCTTTAAGAGAGAGAGTAGCATTTTTTTGGTGATAGAGGTCAAATGTAACCTCTCTTTCTACGGTGGCTCCTCCATAAAGTTTTCCTACCGTGGTAAAGTGGGCTTGAACCCCTCTATTTTGTCCAACATTAAATCCTCCAATTGTTAGATGACCCTGTGCTAAGGCATATATTTTTCCATCAACTGCTTTGAGTGGAGTTAAAAGAAGAGTTCCACCCTCCAAACTTTTTGCATCACCAATTGAGGAGATTGTTATATCTAACTTATCTCCCTGTCTTGCAAATGGGGGTAGAGTAGCGGTTACAACCACAGCCGCCACATTTTTTGATTTTATATCTTTTGGATTGAGTTTAACATTAACATTTTTTAGTAGATTTGAGAGCGTTTGATTTGTAAAAGCACTACTGCTGTCCCCTGTTCCCTTTAAACCCACAACGAGCCCATAACCTATAAGTTGATTGTCTCTCACACCAATAATAGATGAGATATCTCCAATTTTTTGAGCAAATAGATTTATTGAAGCAACGAAATAGAATATAACAATAAAAGTTACGGCAAGTTTTCTTTCCCACCAATCAAGTTTAATAGTTTCACTACTTTGCATTAGATTGTTCCTTTTTTGTCAAAAAAAAAGCAAAACTTATTCCAAAAGTAGAATTTGAAGTAGAAGTAGAAGTTTTAATAGTCTTTTTGCAAGTTCGCATAAAGCAATCGGGTTGCGAGGGTAGAAAAGGAGAGCGGTTTGATGTTTCTTATTAAATATCTGTTCGATTTCAATCCCCTCTCCCGTATTGCT
>CAZBVR010000061.1:0-16316 GCA_964495415.1 uncultured Nautiliales bacterium | reverse complement strand
ATGAAGCAATACTTTTATTTGAAGAATGGATTAATATTCATAAAATTTCAAAATTCAATTCTAATAATGATTATAATAATAAACTATTATTAGATTATAAAATTGAATTTGAATCAATATCAAATGAAACATTTGAAGCTAAAACAGATATCCAAATAACAACAGATATAGAAAATTTTACATTTGCAGTAAATTCAAAATTTATTGTAGATTTTTTAAATTCAATAGAAGAAAATAGTTTCGAATTATGCTTAAATGATGAAAATATACCATTTACTTTAAAAAATAAAAACTTTCAAACAATTATTATGCCAATAACTATTTGATATAATTAGAAAAAAAGTTTATCAAAGGATAAAAATGTCTGAATATAGTAGTAAAAATATAAAAGTCTTAAAAGGTTTAGAAGCTGTAAGAAAAAGACCTGGAATGTATATTGGAGACACCTCCGAAAAGGGACTTCATCATCTAATATATGAAGTAATAGATAACTCTATTGACGAAGCAATGGCAGGATTTTGTAATAAGATAGATATAAAAATATACAAAGATGGAAGTGTAAGTATCAGCGATAATGGAAGAGGTATCCCAGTTGATATTCATCCAACAGAAAAAATTCCAGCAGCCACAGTAGTTTTAACTGTGCTACATGCAGGAGGTAAATTTGATAGCAACACCTATAAAGTCAGTGGGGGATTACATGGAGTAGGAGTAAGTGTTGTTAATGCTTTAAGTAAAAAATTGATAATGACAATTAAAAGAGATGGAAAAATATGGGAACAAACTTTTGAAAAAGGTATCCCTGTAACAGATTTAAAAATTAAAAGTTCTACCAATAGAACAGGAACAACTATCCATTTTTGGCCAGATGATAAAATATTTGAAACAACAAATTTTAAAAGTTCAATTTTAATTAAAAGATTTAAAGAGTTAACATATTTAAATCCACAAATTACAATAAACTTTGAAACTGAAATAGAAAAAATAAAAGAAACTTTCCATTACAAAGGGGGAATTAAAGATTTTGTTTTAACTTTAAATAAAAATGAGAAAGTTACAGATATTATCTACTTTAAAGAGGAAACAACTACTACTAATGATAAATTTGAAGCTGAAATTGCTATTTGTTATGACAAAGGATATAATGAAAATTGTATCAGTTTTGTTAATAACATAAGAACAATAGATGGTGGAACTCACGAATCAGGATTTAAAGCTGGATTAAGTAAAGCTATAATTAACTACATCAATAAAGAGATAAAATTAAAAGAGAATATAAAAGTTACAGGAGAAGATGTTAGAGAGGGCTTAAATGCAGTTATTTCAGTTAAAATAGGAGATCCTCAATTTGAAGGTCAAACAAAAAGTAAATTGGGAAGCAGTTTCGTCAAACCAATAATTCAAAAAATAACCTATGAAGTTATAAGTAGATATTTTGAAGAGAATCCAAATGAAGCAAAAATTATCTCTAATAAAGCAATAGATGCAGCAAGAGGACGATTGGCTGCCAAAAAAGCAAGAGAATTAACTCGAAAACAATCAAAAATGAGTATAGGAACTTTGCCAGGTAAATTAGCAGATTGTCAAAGCAAAGACCCAGAAATAAGCGAGTTATACTTAGTAGAGGGAGATAGTGCAGGAGGAAGTGCAAAACAGGGGAGAGATAGAAGTTTTCAAGCAATTTTACCATTAAAGGGTAAAATTTTAAATACTCAAAAAGAAACAAACTTTTCAAAAGTCTTTTCAAGTGAAGAGATAAAAAATATAATAACAGCCTTAGGTTGTGGTATTGGAGAGGAGTTTAATCCAGAAAAGATAAGATATAAAAAAATTATTATTATGACAGATGCCGATGTGGATGGAAGTCATATTCAGACTCTAATTATGACCTTCTTCTTTAAGTATTTAAGAGAACTAATTAAAAATGGCTATCTTTATATAGCTCAGCCTCCACTATACAGATACAAAAAGGGTAAAATAGAGAAATATCTAAAAGATGAGAAGGAATTAAGCGAATTTTTAATAGTGCAAGGAATTGATGCAATAAATCTAGAAATAGGAAAACCGGAACTTGTAGAACTGTTAAAAAATATAGCAGAATATAAAATTATCTTGCAAAAATTACAGAAAAGATATAGTCTAATTGAAATTATAAGATTCTTAATTGAAGGTAACGGTGAATTGGAAGAGTATCTCAAATCTATAAATTTCCATATTTTAAACAGAAAAGATAATCATTACTTTATTCAAACAAACAGAGGATTAGAAGAAATTACAATTGACGAGAAACTATTTGAAAACCCTCTCTTTAAAAAAGCTGAACAAATATATCAAAAATTGATAGAATATAAAGAGTTGATAGATGGAGATATATTAAATCTTCTTGAAGAGGTAGAAAGAAGAGCAAAAAGTGGGGCTCATATTCAAAGATATAAAGGGCTCGGAGAGATGAATCCAGAGCAGTTATGGGAAACAACTATGAATCCTGAAAATAGAGTTTTAGTTCAAGTAAAAATTGACGATATAGATGAAGTAAGTAGATATTTTGAACTTTTTATGGGAAATGAAGTAGAACCAAGAAGAAAATATATTCAAACACATGCAAAAGAAGTAGAAAATTTAGATATTTAATTAAAAGGAAAATTATGAAATTTGATGAGATGAGTTTAACAGAAAAATTAGAAGCAGTTCAAAAAGTATTAACTCAAAAAATCCAACCAATGTTAGCAATGGATGGAGGTGGATTAGAGGTTATTGATGTCAAGGAAGCACCTAATGGAGAATTGCAACTCTTTATTAGATACCTCGGTGCTTGTTCAAGTTGTAGTAGTGGGGGAGCAACTCTATTCGCAATAGAGGAAACTTTAAGAAAAGAGTTAGATACCGATTTTATTAGAGTCTTTAATGTCTAACAAGTAAAAAAATTTTATGAAAGGAGGAGGATTATTCATACCTTTGTATGGATTTTCAAAAAGAGCTATGATTAGTGAAAATTACAAAAACAGAATAAAAGAGTCTATAAGAAAAAAATTTGAAGAGATGGGGGTTGATGAGGAAACAATAAATGAACTTACCTTAGTTTCAATAGAATCATTAGAAAATGAATTAAGTAAAATAGAAGATATTCTAAAAGGCGAGGATATTTCTGAACTTGGATTTCATACACACACAATAAAGGGAGTTTTACTAAATGTTGGTCTAAATGATGATGCTGAACAATTTAGGGAGATAAAACATCTTGTTGAAGATGGGAAAACAGAAGAGGATATCAAAAAGATTACAAAAGAAAGGATATCTATTTTTGATAAATAAAATGAGGGGGATAGTGTGAATATTAAATCTTTTATCTACACAAAACAAATGAAATTAGAGTTGGATTTTATTCCAACTTTGGCTTTTCTCTTTTTTAACACAAAAAAGATAACTTTATTAGAAAACTTGTATCAAAAACTTTTGAGATTAAATCCTCATATAGAAGTAATTGGAATAAATGGGAGTAATGGAAACATAAATGGCTCAATTCCTTTTATAACAAAATCAAATCAAATCTCTGTAATTTTATTTGATTTAGATAAAAAATATTTTTTTGTTGATATTTTAAATACTTGCAAAAATTTTAATTCAAATTTTTTTAAAAATACAACAAAATATAAAAATAGTGCTGTTCTTATTTTCCCTCCGTTTAAGTATGATATTAACTATTTTTTAGATAAAATCGAAGGTAATATAATGAAAGATATCTATGGAGGAGTGTATAAAAATGGAGAGTATGGGGCATTTTATAATGGTAAATTTTTTAAAGACAAAATAATAACAATCTATTTTAATCAAGATATTATTCAATTTTACTCTTTGGCTATTCACGGCTTTAAGCCAATAGGATTAAAATTTAAGGTTACAAAAGCGAAAGACAATAAAATATATGAGTTGAATGGCGAACCTGCCTTAGAAATTATTGAGAATTATATGGGAAATATAAAACAGGAAAATATAAATAAATTTCTGCATCCTTTTTGTGTTTATCACAATAAATATGAAAGTTTAGCCTCAATACAAAAGATAGATAGAAAAGAGAATAGTATTAGTTTTTTTAAATATATCTATGAAAATGAGTATATCAGAATTACAATTCCATCCAATCAATTTTCTATTATGAATTTTTTAGAAGAACAACTTAAAAATATAGAGTGTGATGCTTTATTTATGTTTTCTTGTGTGGGTAGATTTGCCTATTATGGGGAGTTGGTAGAATTTGAGATATCAAAAGTTAGAGATATTTTACAAAAACCATTTGCTGGATTTTTAACATATGGAGAGATAGGAAGTAATAACATAAATAGCAAATCTATTTTACAAAATCAAACTATGAATTTAGTGTTTGTGAAGGCTAAAAGATGATATTAAAGAAGTTTTATAAAACTTATTTGGAGGGAAAAGAGGATATAAATTATTTTTTAGATTCTATTTTAGATATTGTTTTAGTAGATGAAATAAAAGATAAAAAAAGTTATTATAGAGAGAGTTTATTAAAATTTCTTTTTTATAATAACAACGATTTTATCTATGAGTTAAAATATGATATTTTTCAATATGTGAATAGTGAATATTTAGAAAAAGTTTTTCACAATTTGCAAAAAAAGAATTATAGATGGGTAAAAACATTATGGCAACAGGGAGTAGATAAAGAGGAGACATTAAAAGTTATCACTATATTGGGTAATAAAAAGATAGAGATTTTAAAAAATATAATTTCTCCAACTTTTAAATCATTTGAAAATGATATAAAAAATGGGGAGATAATTCAAAATATTCTAAACTCGATTTTAGAAAATATGCAACAGATACAGAAAAATCAAAATATGATGTTAGCAAATATCTCTCATGAAATGAGAACTCCACTCAATTCAGTAATCGGATTTTTAGATGTTTTAGAAAAGGAAATTAAAAATAGTGAAAGTAGAAAAAAGATATCATATGCAAAAAACTCAGCAAAAGTTTTATTAAATCTTATAAATGACCTATTGGATACTCAAAAGTTATCTACGGCAAAAATTGATATTACTACAAACCCTTTTTGGGTAAATAAAATTATTAAAAATGCTGTTTTAATCTCTACAATAAATGCAAATCAAAAAAATGTGCAACTAATCTATAAAGACAATTTAACAATTTTCACAGAAGTTTTAGGAGATAAAAATAGATTTTTACAGATATTAAATAATTTACTTAGCAATGCAGTTAAATTTACTCCTACGGGGGGAAAAGTTGAAATCAATGCAATTAGTGAGGATTTGGGAGATAAAGTTAAAATTTTTGTTAAAGTGCAAGATACAGGGATTGGTATTCCAAAAGAGAAACAAAAAGAACTTTTTAAACCTTTTAGTAGAGCAACAGATAAAGAAAAGGGAACAGGACTTGGATTATATATCTCAAAACAATTAGCAATAAAAATGGGAGGAGATATATGGTTTGAAAGTGAAGAGGGGAAAGGAACAACTTTCTATTTGGATATTCCTTTTGAAAAGCATGAAATATCATACAATAAAGAGGTTTTAGAGGGTAAAAAGATTGCTATTTTAGTTAATAATAGTGATAATTTTTATTGTGATAATTTAAAAACACAGATAGAATCAGCAGGAGGAAAAGTTAAAATTTTTACAAGTGTTGATAGTTTTATGAAATTTTTACTTTATAAGAGACAAATTGATATGAGTATTATAGTTTATCCAAATGAATTGGAAAAAGATGAGCTTGATAGTTCATTTATTAAAACATTTAAAAGTTTAAATTTTTCTAAACATTTTTTTATAGCAGGTTTGGAGGAGGGTTACTATCCTAAAAATGGGGAATTCTTTGATAAGGTAATTGAATCTCCAATCACTCTAATAGATATTTTAGAGATATTTTCGACTCCAAACATAATAAAACAGAATCATAAATTTTTAATAATCGATGATGAACCTTTAAATAGAAAAGTGTTAGCAAGTATGTTAAAAATTTATGATAAAGAAGCAGAAATTGATATGGCAGTTGATGGAGAGGAGGGGCTTGAAAAACTTAAAAAACAAAACTATGATTTAGTATTTTTGGATAAAAGAATGCCAAAAATGAATGGTTATGAGGTTTTAAAAGGCTTAAAAGCGTTGGGAATTAAAACTAATGTTTATCTTCTAACTGCGGATGGAGATTCAGATACAATCAAAACAGCAGAGGAGTATAATGCAGGTTATATTTCAAAACCAGTTTCTTTATCAACTATTCAATCTGTTTTGGCTAAAATAAGTAATAAAAATATAGAGGGGGGGGGGTAGAAGCCCTAAAAGTAGGAGTATAAAGGAATAATATGAGAGAGGTTTTTAAAGATATATATCAATTGGATAACAATTGTTATGAAAATGGACTAAATGAATATATCTTAATGGAAAATGCAGGAAGGGCTATCTATGAAGAGATAGTAAATAGAGGATTTAATTCAGTTTTAATCATTAGTGGAAGTGGAAACAATGGTGCTGATGGGATTGCTGTTGCAAGAATGTTATTAAAAAAAGTTCCAGAGGTTAAACTTTTTTTACCAATGGGTGTTAAAAGTGAAATGGCCAAATTTCAATTTGAGATTTATAAAAATTATGGAGGAGAATTTTATATTGATAAATTACCAGATAAAAAGTTCGAATGTTATGTAGATGCAATTTTTGGAGTGGGATTAAAAAGGGCTTTATCTCCACAATTGAACTTTCTTATTAAAACACTTAATAAAAAAGAGGGCTTTAAAATAGCTTGTGATATTCCTACTGGACTAAGTGAAAATGGAGTTATGGGAGAGGTATTTAAAAGTGATTTAACTGTAACAATGGGGGCAGAAAAAATCTCTCTTTATAATGATTTTGCAAAGGAGTTTGTTGGAAAAATTGTTATTGCAGAGTTGGGAATATCTTTTCAAAACTATATTTCAGAATCAGATACCTTTCTTTTAGAAAAAAGAGATATGGAACTGCCTTTTAGGAATAGAGCTAACACTCATAAAGGAGATTTTGGACATATGGGAGTTTTGGTTGGAGAGAAGGAGGGAGCGGGTGTTCTTGCAGGTTTGGCTGGATTAAATTTTGGAGCAGGTTTAGTTACTGCTATAACAAAAGAGAAGATAGCTATTCCTTATGAGTTGATGCACTCCTATTCAATTGATAAAAAGTTTGATAGCTTAGTCTTGGGTATGGGTATTGGAAACTTTTATGATGATGAGTTAAAAGAGATTTTAGAAAAAGAGATAAATATGGTGATAGATGCAGACCTTTTTTATAAAAAGGAGATTGTTTCAGTGCTTAACAAAAGAGATAAAGTTGTTTTAACTCCTCATCCAAAAGAGTTTGCTTCATTTTTAAAACTTTTGGGAATGGGTGATTTTTCAGTAGAGGAGATTCAAAAAAGGAGATTCTTTTTTGCTAAGAAGTTTTCAGAAGCTTATCCAGATAGTGTATTACTTTTAAAAGGAGCAAACACAATTATAGCATATAAAAAGAGACTCTATATTAACTCTTTTGGAACCCCAGCTTTAAGCAAAGGGGGAAGTGGGGATATATTGGCTGGAATGATTGGGGCTCTGTTGGCACAAGGCTATCACCCTTTAAAATCGGCTATAACTGCCTCATTGGCTCACTCCTTTGCAGGAGATGTTGCGCCAAATTACTCTTTAACACCATTAAAAATAGTTGAAAATTTATCAAAATTGTGATATAAATTGCTACAATTTCAATCCTATTTTATCAGCAAAGGACTTCAAAATGAAAAAAAAACTATTTAATTATAATTGTCCTACCACAAAAAAGGGCTCAACTACGGGAATTATAAATGGTTGTAGTGATGGAATTATAAATTTAAATAATCTATCTTATAAATGGGCATATAATTTATGGGAGATGATGCTTGCTAATACTTGGTTTCCAAAAGAGGTGGATTTAACCGAAGATGCAAGGCAATATAGAAATCTATTAGCAAGTGAAAAAAGATTGTATGACAAAGTATTAAGTCAATTGATTTTTATGGACTCTATTCAAACTAACAACTCAGTTGATAATGTAAATCCTTGGATAACAGCTCCTGAGGTTAATATGTGTATTGTTAGACAAAGTTTTGAGGAGGCTTTGCATTCGCAAAGTTATGCGGTTATGGTGGATAGCATCTCTATGAATACTGATGAAATTTATGAGATGTGGAGAACTGATAAAGAATTAAAATCAAAAAATGAGTTTATTGGAAATGTGTATGAAAAATATGGACAGAGAGCGATTGATGGAGATGATGAAGCAAAAATCTATATGATTGTAGCAAATCAATGCTTAGAAGGAATCTACTTTTATAGCGGTTTTGCGGGAATTTATGTATTGGCAAGAGCTGGTAAAATGATGGGGTCAGCTCAGATGATTAGATTTATTCAAAGAGATGAGGTTACACATTTACAACTTTTTGCAAATATATACAAAGAGATAAAAAAGGAGAACCCATCTTTATTTACTCAAAAGGTAAATGACAGAGTAAAAGAGATGTTTTATCAGGCATATGAATTAGAAAGAGATTGGGGATTTTATATAACAGAGGAGCAGATTTTAGGATTTAGCAATCAATTGATAGATAACTTTATAAAATACTTAACAAATCAAAGATTAAAAGCGATAGGAATGGAGAAACTTTTTCCAGAGGTGGAGGATAAAAACCCTTTAAATTGGTTTGATAGTTTTAGTAGTTTTAATGAGCAAAAAACAAACTTTTTTGAAGCAAATGTTGTAAATTATTCAAAAGGTGGATTGGATTGGGATGAGTTTTAAAGTGCCGATAGTTGAAATTTTTTACTCTATTCAAGGAGAGGGAAAATTTGCAGGCAGACCTTCAGTTTTTGTTAGAGTTGGAGGATGCAATTTAAAATGTCCCTTTTTTTCTACTCATGGATGTGATAGTTTTTATGCTGTTAATAGAAAATATAGTTCCTCTTGGAAGATGATGAGCATAGGAGAAATTATTGATATTATTGAGAGTTATCCAAAAGTGGATATTGTTTTAACAGGAGGAGAACCAACTCTCTATTATAAAAAGTTGTATCCTATAATTGAGAAATTCCAAAACATAACAATAGAAACTAATGCTACAATAGATATAGATTTTGATAACTATCCTAAGTATCGAGATGTTACCTTTGCTATGAGTGTAAAACTTTCTAATAGTGGAGAGGAGTATCAAAAACGGGTAAAAAAGGGAGTAATTGATAAAATTGCCACAAATGCAAAGAGAAGTTTTTTTAAATTTGTGATAGATAAAAATCTGCAAAATGAGATAGAGGAGATAACTTCCAATTTAAAAAATGATATCTATTGTATGCCTTTGGGTGAGAATAGAGTTGAATTGGAAAAAAACTCCAAATTTGTTTTTGAGTTCTGTTTGAAGCATAATTATTTTTATAGTGATAGAATTCATATTCGTCTTTTTTCAAAAAAGAGAGGAGTTTAAGTTTTCTTTAAGTTTAAATATATTATAATTCCAATCCAATAACTCTCTTTGGAAAGGTGGGTGAGTGGCTGAAACCAGCGCCCTGCTAAGGCGCCGTGTCCGCAAGGGCACCGCGGGTTCAAATCCCGCCCTTTCCGCCATAATTTTCCAGATGAGAAAGAGCAATAAAAGAGATGAGTTTAACTTCTTTTTTGTTGCTCTTTTCAGACTTGTGCAATCTGCCCAAAAGACAACGCTTCAGGGTGGGAACACAGCAGAGCACCTTTTGGGTCGGATGTGCCGCAAGTATCTGGAAAGAGCCTTAAAACTTCCAACAAAAAAATCCTATTTTAAGCACTTTTTAAGTTTTTATCTGATATCATTTTATTAGGTCGTAATTTACAATCAAAAAAGAAGGATATCTGATGAAAAAAATTTTAACAACAGCAATCGTGGGTATTTCACTATTTAGTTTTGTAGGATGTGGTGGGGAAAAACAACCGCAGGTTCCAAATTTTAATCAATGTGTAATAGATGGAGCACAAGCACCTCAATGGGTATGTGATGGTGGTGCAACTATGGAAGGTGGATTATTTGCAGTAGGAAGTGCTGAGCCAAGTGCTTTGGGTATCAGTTTTCAAAGACAGGAAGCTGTTGCAGCCGCAAGAGATGATTTAGCAAGACAGATAGGGATTAAAGTAAAAAATATGTTTAAACAGTTCCAAGCTACAACAGGAATTGGAGATGCTCAAACAGCAGAAAAAGCAACAGAAAATGTTTCTAAACAGGTAGCTTCTCAAACATTAGCAGGAAGTAAAGTTGTAAAAACTTGGAGATCTCCAAGTGGAACTCTATTTGTGTTAGTTGGAATGCCAGATCCAAATGCAGTTAAAACAGCAGTAAAACAAGCAGTTAAAACTTCATTACACAATGACCAAGCTTTGTGGCAAAAATATTTAGCGAAAAAAGCGGATAAAGAGTTAGATGAAGCAGTAGATAAAGAGTTTGGAGGAAAATAGAAGATGAAACTTAAATTTTCTCTTCTCTCTTTTTTCATAATCCTTTTTGTAACGGGTTGCTCATTTACAGGTGTGGATAAAAAAGAGAATAATGGTATCTGTTTGAAGGAACCGAGTTGGGTTTTAAATCCTCCAAAAGAGACAGGGGCTATCTATGGAGTGGGAGTTGCTCCTCAAAACTTCAATGGAGAACAGGCTCAAAGAAGGTCAGCTATTGCAAAAGCAACGGAGGAGATAGCGGCTCAAATGAATACAACAGTTAGTTCTCAAACAACATTAAAAAGTTCATCTTATAATGGGTATGGTTCTCAATCTATGAATAATGTCTCTTTTCAAACAGTAGCGGGTCAGAAGGTCAGTGCTACAATAGTTGAGAGTTGTAAAAATCCATATAATGGTAACTTTTATGTTTTAATGAAGGCAAAACGATGAAAAAATTTTTCCTAATTCTCCTTTTTTTGAATTTTCTATCTGCTGAAAACTTAAATGAGTTTGAAAATCAGATGAGCAGTAGTTATCAACAATTTTTAACTCAACAACAAGAGGAGTTTAAAAGTTATAAAGTTGCCTTAAATAAAGGGTTTAAAGAGTATAAAGAAGCTCTTGAAAAAGGATTTGCAGATTATAGAAAAGAGTTAGGAGTTTATTGGGAAAAACCGGAATTGACAACAAAAAAGAGTTTTGTAGAGTATTCAAAAGATAAAAAAGTTAGAAAAAAAGTGGATTATGAAAAGGGAGAGATAGTTATAGATGTAATTACAGATAATCAAATAGAGGCTAAAAGAAAGTTTGCAAAAGCTCTTTTAGCTTTGACAACTGAAACCGCAAAAGATGCTTTTGAAAAAAACCCAGTTTTAAAAAAGGTTAATCAAAAGTTAGTGTCAAATCCTCAAATATCAAAAATTATTAAAAATTCAAAACCAACGGAGGAGCCTATTGTTGCTGATATGATTTTTAAAAAACCTCCTACAACAACTGAATTAAAAAATTACACTATAACCAAAGTAAAAAGTGCAAAAATAGAGGTTAAAAAGTCAAAACTTCCACACTTAAATCAATATAGAATTAGAATTAAACTCCCTCCAAAATCATTTTTGGCAAAAGCTAAAATCTATAAAAATGATGTTTTTAGAAGAAGCCATCAGTTTCATTTAATTCCTGAACTTGTTTATGGAATTATTCATACTGAGAGTAGTTTTAACCCAATGGCAAGAAGTTATATTCCAGCTTTTGGGCTTATGCAAATAGTTCCACAAAGTGCCGGAGCCGATGCTTATAAAATGTTGTATGGAAAAAAGAAAATTTTAACTCCTTCATATCTTTATAATGCTAAAAATAATATCTTAATAGGAAGTGCTTATCTTAAAAAAATCTATTACATCTATATGAGAAAAATTAAAAACCCTTTAAGTCGTCTTTATTGCACAATTGCAGCTTATAATACGGGTGCAGGAAATGTGGCTTGTGCTTTTAACTCTACCACAAAAGATTATAGTGGAAAAACTAAATGTGTTAGAAGCAGAGGAGATTATAGTATTATTAAAGCATCTGATAAAATAAACTCAATGACTCCACAACAGGTTTATAATCATCTTTTGCAAAATTTGAGATATGATGAACCAAAAAATTATCTTAAAAGGGTTACAAAACGAATCTATATCTATAAAAAGGCTTTAACATCTAATGCTATATGATTTTGTGATTATAGGTGCTGGAATAGCAGGAAGCAGTATTGCTCATTTTTTAAAAGATAGATTTAAATTATTAGTTATTGATAAAAATGGGATTTGTCAAAAGGCTTCCAATGCGGCCGGTGCTTTTCTTTTTCCAAAAGTAGGTTTTGATACTAAATATACTCGTTTTATAAATGATGCTCTTCTTTTTTCATTCTCTTTTTATAAAAATTTAGATTTGGATACACACAAAGATGGTGTTTTAATTTTACCAAGAGATGAGAGAGATATATCTAAATTTGAAAATTATAAATCTCATATTAGATTACCATTTGAGGAAAAAGAGGGAGGATTCTTTTTTTATGATGGTGGATATGTGAATAGCGAAGAGGTATGTGAAAAACTTTTGGAAAATGCTCAATTTTTAAGCAGAAATGTTAAAGTTATTCACAAAAAAGATAATTATTATCTAATTGATAATTTAATTAAAACAAAAAATATAGTTTTAGCAACTGGTTGGGAAGAGATAATTGAGATACCTTATATAAAAATTAGACCTGTATGGGGAGAAAGAATAGAGATAAAAACATCAGTTACACCAAAATATAACTATCATAAAAATTGTTCTGTTTCAAAAAATAGAGATGGTATTGTTAGAATAGGAGCAACTCACAAAAGAGTAAAAGAGGAGCTTACTCCAAATAGAGAGGAAGCTGAGTATCTTCTTAAAAAAGCTAATGAAATTTTGGAAATTGATGGCACTGTTCATTCAATGAAGGGGGGAATGAGAGCGGGAAGTATAGATTATTTTCCTATTGTTGGACCTGTAATTGATACAGAGAAAAGTTTGGAGAGATATCCCGAAGTTATGAAGGGAAAAATTCCCGATGAATTATTCTATGTAGATGGATTATATGTTATTAACGGAGGCGGGGGACGAGGTTTTAGTAACTATCCATATGTTGCTAAAATGTTAGCCGATTATATTATTGAAAATAGAACTCTTCCAAAAGAGATTGATACTAAACGAATTTTTATAAAGTGGGCAAGAAAGCTACATTTAAATGACCAATAAATGACATTTATATTAAAAAATGGTATAATTACAGAAAAACTTGGGGGTTATTTTTATGTTAAAATTGATTATACTATTTTTAACAACTTTTCTTTTTGCACAGAATAATCAAAAACAACTTATCTTTTATTGTGGTATCACAATGGTAAAGCCTATGAGTGTTATTGCTAAAATTATAGAAAAAAAGTATAATGTAAAGATAAACATCTTACAGGGAGGAAGTGGAGATCTTTATGATTCTTTATCTGTTGCAAAAAAAGGAGACCTCTATTTACCGGGAAGTGATATCTATATAAAAAAACATTTAAAAGAGGGTTTTTTGGGTTATAGAAGATATATAGGTTATAATCAGATAGCCCTTTTTGTTAAAAAGGGAAATCCAAAAAAAGTTAATAATTTAAAAGATTTATTGAGAAAGGATTTAGTTGTGAGTTTGGGAAATCCAGAAACTTGTAGTATGGGGCGAGAAACTGAAAAAGTATTAAAAAAGTATGGAGGTAATGAATTCTTTAATGAGGTAACCTATAATGTTACTCTTTATGCTTCCGATTCGAGAGATTTTAATTCTCTTTTGAAAAATGGAAAAATTGATGTGGGATTGAATTGGAGAGCGAGTGCTTTTTTCCCAGAAAACAGGAAATATATTGATGTTATTGAACTGCCTTTAAAATATGCTACAAAGAAGAGACTTTGTTTAACTCTTCTCTCTTTTTCTAAACATAAAAGGGTAGCAAAAGCCTTTATAGATTTTGTTTCGTCAAAAGAGGGGCAAAAAATTATGAAAGAGTATGGTTTTTAAGTAATGAATAGAAACATTATTACTCTGTTTGTTTCATTTTTAATAGGGTTTATTATTTTTGTTTTATTACATTTCTCTTTTTTAACTTTATTAGAACAAAAAGATAGAGAGGCTGATGAGTTAAGAATAAAACAGATGATATCTGCTGATATAAATTATAAAATTATGGAGATAAAAGCACTTTTTTTGGATTTACCTCTTGTTTCAACAAATATCTACTCTTTGAAATTAAATCAAGAGAAGTTAGATAAGAAATTAGAAGAAATTTCTGACTTAATTTTTATTTTGAAAAATGGAGGAGTTTATCACAAAGTGATACCTTTAAATCTTGTGAATAGAGATAGTTATGCGATTAAATATCACTACTCTCCATCTTATATAAGTTTTGAAGTGATAGATTTAGAACCAAAAATTGCTCTTTTGAAGCAAAAAGAGGAGGAGTTATCTTCAATTTTGAATGATTATATTAGAGAAAAAAGCGATAAAAGTTTGTATAAGTTAAGAATTCGAGTTACAATTTTTATAAAAAAGTTAAACTCTATTTTTAATAGAATGATTGAAAATAGCAATAGAATGTTTTATGAAACTCAATATCAATTATCAAAATTGGAAACGGAGATGAAAAAGGATAGTTCCAAATATCGAGATTGGGAGTTTATTTTAATTTTTCTTTTAGTTCTTATAGAGATGACAGGAGCATATATTGTTTTTAAAGAGTTGAGTAGTTTAAATAGAAAATTGAGAGATAGATTGTATAAAGACCAATTAACAGATGTTTTTAGTAGAGCTAAATTGGAGGAGATTGATGCAACTAAAAACTCTTTTTTAATGTTAATAGATATAGATTCTTTTAGTGATATAAATGAGTTGTATGGAATTGAGATTGGAAATAGAGTGTTACAAGTAGTGGCTCAAAGATTGAAAAATAGTAATCCAAATTGTATGATTTTTAGGGTTAGTGCAGATGTTTTTGGATTATATATTGATGATTTTCAAAAGTTAGAGATATCGATTGAGGAGAAGGTTGAAGCAATTAGAGAAAGTTTAATTTTTGAACCAATAGAGATAGATGAGTATATTATTGATATAAATGTTACAATTGGAATTGCTTTTGGAAAAAAAGTTTTAAATGATAGTTTGGTGGCTTTAAGTATAGCAAAAGAGGAAAAATTGCTTTACAAAGTATTTCATAATGAGCATGAATTTAAACAACAGATTGAATTTAATAAAAAGTGGCAAAGAGAGATAAAGTTAGCAATAAGAGATGATAGAATCGTTCCATTTTTTCAACCAATTGTGGATAGAGAGGGGAAAATTATAAAATATGAAACTTTAATGAGATTAAAAGAGGAGGAAAAGTATATACCCCCATTTTTTATGGATATTGCAATTAAAACAAAACAATATATCTCTTTATCACAAATTACTATTAAGAAGGCTTTTGAGAAGTTTGAAAATGGTGGAGAATTTACTATAAATTTGGGTTATTTGGATATCAAAAATTCTACAACTAAGCACTTTTTAGAAGAGTTAATTATAAAATATAGAGCAAAAAATAGAGTAACATTTGAGATTTTAGAGGGGGAGTCTTTTAATAATTATATGGAAATCAAAGAATTTTTGAATTACTTTAAGAAATATGGAGTAAAAATAGCAATAGATGATTTTGGAGCAGGATATAGTAATTTTAAAAGGGTTGTAGAGTTAGAACCAGATTATATTAAGTTGGATTCAAGTTTGATAAAAAATGTTTATACAGATAAAAACTCTTATCTTATTGTAAAAACAATTGTTAATTATGCAAAAGAGTTGAATATAAAAATAGTGGCAGAATTTATTCACGATAAGGATACTCTTGATACTTGTCTCTATTTAGGGGTGGATTATTTTCAAGGGTTTTATATAGGAAGACCTTCTCCAGAAATATCTTTTTAATCTCACATTATGCTATCTTGAAATAAAAAGTAAAACATAATATAATAACAAAAAAATGTTTTTATTACAAATTGTAACTTTTTGTTATAATTTTGAGTTATATTTCTCTAAAATTATACAATAAAGAGAGATTTTATCTTATTATTTCATAATTGAAACTTTAAGATACACAAAGGAGAAACTAAATGGAAACAATTTTGTTATATGCCTTAGGTATATTTGGTGGTGTTTTTGTTTTATATCTGTTGGGGATTATGGTAGCACCATATGCTCCTAATGATGTAAAAAATGACCATTTTGAGTGTGGGCTTCCTCCAAGTAGTGAAGTGCCTCTAAAAGCA
>CAZBVR010000060.1:0-4438 GCA_964495415.1 uncultured Nautiliales bacterium | reverse complement strand
CCATAAAAATAGGAACTCTCGGTAAAGCCTTAGGTAGTTATGGGGCATATATTTTGAGTAATAAAGAGATTATCTCTTTTCTTGAAAATAGAGCAAAAGGGGTAATTTATACAACTGCCCTAAGTAATTTTGATACAATGTTTGCATATTTTGCTCTGAAACATATAAAAAATAATTTAGATTATTTAAAAGCGGAGATTCAAAAAAGAAAAAAGCTTCTTAAAATTGATAGTTTAATTTATATAAAAGAAGTTGATACTATTTCACAAGAGGATTTGATAAAAAAAGGGTTTTTAGTTGGATATATAAGACCTCCCACCGTAAAAAAAGAGATTTTTAGAGTAAGTGTAAAAATAGATAATAAAATAGAACAATTAAAAAAATTGATGGAGATTTTAAATGAACAAAAGTAATTTACATATAGTTATAGTTGATGATTCAAAAGCCTCTTTTACTATTTTAAAAACGATGTTAAAAACAATAGGATTTAAAAAGATAACCTATTTTGAGCATCCACTTGATTATGTTATGTATCTAAAACATATAAAAGAGGATGACATTGATATAGTGTTTATAGATTATGAGATGCCTATAATGAACGGATTAAAAGCGGTCCATTATACTAAATTTAAACATCCTAATATAATTAGTGTTATGATGACTGGAAGTCAAGACACAAAAATAAAAGAGAGGGCCATTAAACTTGGAGTAAATGAGTTTATGAATAAAGGAATAGATTTCCCTGAATTTGCTGCAAAAATGAATATATTGGCAAATTTAAGATTTTACTACTACAAATCAAAACAGCACCAAAAAGAGTTGGAAGAGATAGTAAAATATAAAGATGCCCAAGAAAATTTAGCAGTTCAAAAACAACTCAAAATTATAGAGGATAAAATTTCTCACCATTTCTATGGTCCCTATCTTATTGACTCCTTTTTTCAACCAAAAGATATATTGAGCGGTGATAGTTATTCTACCCTTCAAATTGATGATAACAGATTTTTTATCTCAATTGTGGATGGTATGGGAAAAGGAATAAGTGCCTCTCTATCTTCCGTTTTAACGGTTTCATTTATGAACTACTCTATCCTAAAATCGTTAGAATTTAACGATTTCAATTATGAAAGAGTTGTAAAAGATACAATCAACTATGCGAAATCTATTATGCTTGATGATGAAGCACTAAGTTTCGCTATTTTAGAAATAGACATTAAAAAAGAGAATATCAAATATCTAAATATGGGACTGCCTCCTCTCTATATAACAAAGAATAATAAGTTAATAAAAATTAGACCAAATAATCGCCCACTTACTCAAAATAGTGAAAAATATGAGATAGGTCTCTATGAGGATGGGTTTGATTCTTTTTTAATAGCTAGTGATGGATTGTTTGAATCTATTTCTCAAATTGGATATCCCTATTTTGTAAATTATAAACAGAATGCTACAAGATATTATCTTCTTAAAGAGTTATTAGATGATTTTAAAGAGAAGGTTGAGGTAGCTGATGATGATACTACAATTGTATATATCAAAAAGGATACAGACAGATATGAAACAATATATCAAAATAGAATTCTTCTAACAAAAAGAAATATAGAAAATTTTGTGAATAGTTTCGAAAATAAGTTAAAGGATAAAATAGATATAAAAATAGTTAATAAAATAATTTTTTCACTAAATGAACTTTTACTCAATTGTTATGAGCACAGTGTGTTAAAAATTAGCAAAAATAAGCATGAAATTATTCAAAAAAATGAAAAAATTGAGTATAATGGTATCGAGAAATTTGCCCACCTAAAAATTTTGAATTCTAATAGATATATAGTTTTAGATTTAGATGACAGGGGCGATGGATTTGATGTCAGTAAAATTCTCAAATCTGAATGGTTTAATAAATATCATGGGCGAGGTATTAAAATGTTAAAAAAAATATCCGATGGTGTTTATTATAATCAAAAAGGAAACAGAATTAAATTATATTTTAAAAAAGAGGAGTAAAAAATGGACATTAAACAAGCTGGAAGCATAATCGAGGTAGATGGAGTAATTAAAACTATCAACGATTCTCAGATGTTAGTAAATGCTATCAAAGATGCAAGTAGGAGTGGGAGTGTAATTATTAAAATTAACGATAGTTTTTCTATTCCTTCAACTGTTATTGGAGAGTTATTAAAATTGAAAGATAGCGGAATAGATGTAACATTAGAGGTTGGGGATGATATTTTATATGAGTTATTAGATGATTTGAATCTTGTCTCAACTTTCAATGTAAGAAAGATGTAGATAAATGAGCCTCTTAACTCTTTCTAATCAAACAAAAAATGATATCTCAAAACTATTGGAAACAATCAAAGAGATATCAGACCAAACGAAATGGTGGGTTTTAAATACTACAATTGAAGCTATAAAAGTTGCAAAATATGAAAGAGATTTTGCAATAATAACTTACAAGGTCCGAAAACAAGATATAAATAAAATTTCATTAGAAATTGAGGCGATTAAAACATTAACATCTATCACAGATAATAGTTTGTCTATTTCAAAAAAAGTAGAAAAGATAAACAAACATCTTAAAGAAAATTCAGATAAGTTGAATAAATTACTTTTAAGTTTCCATGTTTAAAAAGATACTTTTATCTATTTTTGCAATTTTAATTATTGTTCCTACAATTGCGGGAGTTGTTTTAATTCTTTATCTATACAACTCCACTCAATTTGATAGAGAAAAACTTATCTATTATAATCCACCTTTAACTACTCAATTTTTTGATAGAAATGGTAACTTAGTTGCTAACATTTTTGATAAAGAAAATAGATTATATGTAACCTTTAATCAAATCCCAGGAAGAGTAATAGAAACATTGGTGGCAACAGAAGATACTGCCTTTTTTGAGCATAAAGGATTTAATATAGAAGCTATCATTAGAGCTTTAATAAAAGATATAAAAGCAGGAAAAAAGGTAGAGGGAGCTTCAACTATAACTCAACAATTAGTTAAAATGGTCTATCTAAGTAGAGAAAAAAAAATAAAAAGAAAAATCAAAGAGCTATTTATAGCTATAAAACTTGAACAGGAACTCTCAAAAAAACAGATTTTAGAAAGATATCTAAATCAAGTCTATTTTGGACATGGATATTATGGAATAAAAACCGCATCGGAAGGTTTTTTTCATAAAGAGTTGGAACAACTTACATTAAAAGAGATTGCTATGTTAATTGCTCTTCCAAAAGCCCCTTCCTATTATGACCCAACAAGAAGATACAATCAAAACATTGCAAGAGCAAACCTTATTTTAAAAAGAATGCACTCTCTTGGATGGATTACACAGAAAGAATATAGAGATAGTGTATTGGAAAAACCAAAAGTATATAATTCCACTTTAACAAGAAATAAAGCTCCATATTATATAGATATTGTATTGAAAAAATTGATAAAAGAGTATCCAGATATAAAAACCGGAGGTTATAAAATAAAATTAGCAATAGACCTTAAACAGCAAGAATTAGCAAAAAATTCTCTCGCTTGGGGTTATAAGCGACTTATCAAAAAATATAATATACAAAATAACTCTTTAAATGGTGCAATGATAACATTAAACTCAAAAAATGGAGATGTTTTAAGTGCCGTAGGAGGAATAAATTATAAAAAAAGTAATTTTAATGTTATAATCCAATCTAAAAGAGCAGTAGGAAGTGCTATAAAACCTTTTGTTTATCAAATAGCTTTAAATATCGGTTACAATCCTGCAACTAAAATCCCCGATATATCTCGAACATATAAAATAATAGATTCTCAGCAACAAGATAAATATTGGAAACCTCAAAACTATGAAAAAAATACTCTTGGACTTATCACTTTAAGAAAAGCTTTAATTCACTCTCGAAATTTAGCAACAATAAATCTCGCCTCTCTTGTGGGATTGGATACCATAATAAACGGATTGTATAAATTTGGCTTTAATAAAGTTCCGGAAAATATGTCAATAGTTTTGGGAAGTTTTGGAATTACACCTTTAAAAATAGCCGAAGAATACACTCTATTCAGCAATTATGGAAGTAAAGTTAAGCCAAGATTTGTTTTAGAATTGGAAAATAGTAGAAAAAATCTTAAAGTAAAATTTCCAATTAGACAAGATGATATTATCTCTCCATCTCAATCATACCTAATGATATCTATATTAAAAGATGTTGTAAAAAAAGGAACAGGTAGAAATGCAAAAGTAAAAAATATAGAAATTGCCGGAAAAACCGGAACAACTGATAATTTTAGAGATGCTTGGTGGTGTGGTTTCACCCCTGAAACAACAACAATCGTTTGGTTTGGAAATAATGATAACTCGCCTCTTGGGAAACATATGAGTGGTGGAATGGTATCAGCCCCTGTCTTTAAGAAATTTTATACAGAGTATTTAAAACTACATCCTGAAATAAG
>CAZBVR010000059.1:0-7144 GCA_964495415.1 uncultured Nautiliales bacterium | reverse complement strand
AGATTATTGCTTCAAAGGTATGGAATGTGGTTAATTTTTGTCCAAAGGTTTATTTATGGAATGAGGACAATTATTCCAATAGCAATAGGTGTTAGTGGATATGATAAGAGAAAGTTTGCGATAGTGAATTTTTTTAGTGCTTTTGTGTGGGCAAGTATTACAATTATTCCAGCCTATATTTATGGAGAGGAGTTATTAAATCTTTTAAAATGGGCAAAAGAGCATTGGTATATATCGGTTGCGATTTTGATAGGAATTTTTACAATTATGTGGTATTATAACAAAAAAGAAGATTAGAAAGGAGAATAAAAAATGGAATTTGAGATTAGTAGTTACAAAAAAGAGGATTCTTGGGAAGCTGAGATTATAATAGGTAAAAAAGATAAATATAAAGAGTTTGGTTTTAAATGTGAAAATGAGGAAACTTTACTTTTACTTGAAAGAAAGAAGTTTATAATTGCAATAGACAAATTGGATGAGGAAAATATAAAAATAGCATCAGCAAAAATTGCAAAAACTTTAAAAGAGAAAACGGAGTGTTTTAAAATAAGAGCACCGAAAACAAGAAATATAGATATTTTGGAAAATTTTATAGAGGGATTTATTTTAGGAGATTATGAGTTTGATAAATATAAATCAAAAAAAGCAAAACATCTAAAAAAAGTGATTATCTCAGGAAATGAGGAGTTGCTTCAAACTGCTATTAGAGTGGCTACAATTAGAGCTAAGGCTATAAATTTTACAAGAGATATAGTAAATTCTATGCCAGATGAAATTTATCCAGTAGTTATGGCTGATATTGCTAAAAAGGTAGCCAAAGAGAATGGATATGAATGTAATATCTACGATGAAAAATATCTAAAAAAAGAGGGATATGGTGCATTTTATGCAGTAGCAAAGGCGAGTTCTCACAAGCCAAGACTAATTCATCTTGCATATAAACCAAAAAGTGCAAAAAAAAGAGTAGTTTTAGTTGGTAAAGGGCTTACATATGATAGTGGAGGGCTTAGTTTAAAACCGGCTGATTTTATGGTAACTATGAAAAGTGATAAAAGTGGAGCAAGTGCAGTGCTTGGTATTATGAAAGCCGTAAAAGAGTTAGGATTAGATGTAGAAGTGCATGGAATTATAGGTGCAACTGAAAATATGATAGGTGGGAATGCTTATAAACCAGATGATGTATTAACAGCTAAAAATGGAAAAACTATTGAAGTTAGAAATACAGATGCTGAGGGAAGATTAGTTTTAGCAGATTGTTTATGTTATGCTCAGGAGCATATAAAAGATTTTGATTATATATTTGATTTTGCTACTCTTACCGGTGCTTGTGTTGTTGCACTTGGGGAATATACAAGTGGAGTTATGGGACATAATGATAAAACTAAAAATTTAGTAGTAGAAATGGGTAAAAAAGTTGCAGAACTTTATGCACCGCTACCATTTAATAGATATCTACCAAAACTTCTGAAAAGCAATGTAGCAGATATTTGTAATATAGCTTCAAGCAGATATGGTGGGGCTATTACAGCAGGATTGTTTTTAAGTGAATTTATAGAAGAAGATAACAAAGATAAATGGACTCATATAGATATTGCAGGACCAGCTTTTGTAGAGAAAGATTGGGGATATAATCCACATGGGGCAACTGGAGCCGGTGTAGATATGATGCTTAGATTACTTTATGAGATTCAAAAATAGATAAGAGAAAATAGAAGGAGGGAGAGTTCCTCCCTTTTATTTAAAAAGAGCACTTCCTACTCTAATCATATTACTCCCACATTTTATAGCAAGTTCAAAATCGTTACTCATTCCCATTGAGCATATTTTTGCACCTTTGCTTTTTAATTTTTCAAAAATTTTATAGGTAGTTTCAAAAGAGTTTATAATTTTATTTCTATCTTCGCTGTGTGCTCCAATGGTCATAACCCCTCTTAAATCGATATTTGGACACTCCTCTAAAATCTGCTGATAAGTATCAATAGCCTTTTCCGGTTCTATTCCACTTTTGCTACTCTCTTTTGCAGAGTTGATTTCTAAAAGAGCCTTTATCTTTTTGTGGGCCCTTTTGTCTATCTCTTTTGCCAACTCCAATGAGTTTATAGATTGAATCATAAAAGGGTCCAATTTTAAAAGTTTGTTTATCTTATTTTTTTGTAGGTTTCCTATAAAGTGCCACTCTATTGGAAGCTCTTCCAACTCTTTTACCTTCTCTTCAAGTTGTTGAACTCTATTCTCTCCAAAGGCTCGTTGTCCCTCCTCATATAGTTTTTTAACAGCTTCACTATCTACATATTTACTTACAGCGATTATTTTTACTATAAGATGCTCATTTACTTCTAATCTTGCTTTTTCTACTGTTTGTATCAACTCATCTAATTTCATTTTTTTCTCCTACTAAAAAAGTTTATTGCTTTTTCTCTGTCTGTAATTATAGCCTCTTTTAATTTTTCTATTGAGTTAAATTTAAAATTTTCTCTTAAAAAATGTAAAAACTCAATTTCATATCTTTTTTCCTCTTTTTGATATTTATCTAAGAGATGTGTTTCTATGGAAAATTGATTGTCGGTGCTTCTTATTCCAATAAATGTTAGAGATGGTATTTTGTTTGTTAAAGTTATATAAACTCCGTTTTTAGGAATTGTGTAGTTATAAAGAGGTTTTATGTTTATAGTTGGTAACAACTCCTTTTTTCCAATACCTTGACCTTTAACTTGAACTCCCTTTATTTTATAGAGGTGATTTAGAAATTTAGTAGCCTTCTCAATTTTGCCATTTCTAATAAATTCTCTTATAATTCTTGAATGAACTCCAATTCCTTCGATTTTTATTTCATCTATTATATTTACTTGAAAGTGATTTGATAATAGTTGAGGAGTGCCTATTCTATCTTTTCCAAATCTAAAATCATAACCAACTACAATCTCTTTTGGATTTAACTCCTTTTTTATCTTTTCTATAAATTGAAGATAGGTTAAGGATTTGATTTTTTCCAATTGATAGAAGTGGCATTTTAAAGAGGTATATTCACAACGGGTTTGAAATGGAGTTAGTGTTGAATTTTTCTCTATAATTAAAATTTCATCACTAACTTTCAAAAGTTGTTGGTGTGCAAAGTGCATTCCATCAAACCCGCCAATAGCTAATCTCATCTTCTCAATTAGTTTGTTTTTGCGGCACTTGCCAAATTCCACATCGGCATAAAGATACCAAGAGCAAGTAATAATACCAACCCACCAATTACAGCCATCATAATAGGCTCAATTGCATCTCCAATTCCATCTACAATTTGGTCGAATTGGTTTTTATAATAAGCACTTGCATTTTCTAACATTGTATCTAAATTCCCTGCCTCTTCACCCGCAGATATCATCTGTAAGGTGATATTATCTAATAATTCATATTTAGTTAGAGCAAATGTAAGAGACTGCCCCTGATTTATCTCTTTAATAACTCCATCTATCTTTTCTTTTAAAACAGAATTTTCCAAAATTCCATTTGCTATTTCCAAAGATTCGATTAAAGGAATACCCGCTTTTGATAATTCAGTTAAAACTAATAGAAATCTTGAAATAGATGAGTATTGAATAATAGGACCTATAATTTTAACTTTTAATAGAAACTGGTCAAACTTATATTTGTAATCTCTGTTTGTTTTATACATAAATTTATGAACAATAAAGATAACAACAAAGACTGCAATAATGAGTGGCCCAAAATGTCTAAAAGCATATTCTAATCCCAAAAGTATTTTAGTTGGAAGAGGTAATTCTGTGTTTAGTTGCTCAAAAATATCTTTAAATTTAGGAACAACATATAAAATTAGGATAGTAAATGCTGCTCCCATTGCTGTTAATGTGATAAGAGGATATCTCATAGCTTTTTTAAATTTTTGTCTATTCTCCTCAATATCTTCATAAATATCAGCCAAAGCATTTAAAGCTTCTCCAAGAGCCCCTGTTTGTTCTCCCAATTTAATCATTGCTACTGCTAAGTTTCCTATATAGGTTTCATACTCTTCAAAAGTTACAGACAGACTTAGTCCGTTATCTATTCCTTCGTAACATTTTGTAAATAACTCTTTTACAAGTTCATCATTTGTATTTTTGGCTATATTTTCCAAACTATCTTTTAAGGAAATTTGAGCAATTGTTAAGGCTGCAAGTTGCCTTATTGCCCCAATAAAAGCTGGATAATCCAATTTCTTTTTTGAGAAGTTAGCTTTAATAATATCTTGAAGTTCTTTTATCTTCTCTTCAAATGGCATATCAGTTTCTTCAATTTTTATTATGATACCACCATATTTTTTTTGGTCTTTTATAGTTTCTAATACTTGCTGTTTATTTTCACCTTTTAAAACAACTTCTTCCTCTTTTCCTCTTGATAGGATAGTTACTTTGTAGTATTTCATGTATTCACCTTAGCAACTCTATATACTTCTTCAAGTGTAGTTTCTCCTTTGAGAGCTTTAATTAAACCGTCCATAAACATTGGTTCATATCCTTTTTGTCTTGCAAGTTTTTCTAAATCATTTACACTGATATTTTTTGCAATAGCACTTGATAACTCATCATCAATAGTAAAAACTTCTGTGATTAGAGTTCTACCTTTATATCCTGTCATATTGCAATAGTCACAACCTTTTCCCTTATAAAAAACTGAATTCTTTGGAATAATTTTTTGAATAGGTTCAATAAGTGCCGGTTTAGGCTTATATTTTATTTTGCAGTGGGGACATATTTTTTTAACAAGTCTTTGAGCTTCTACTGCTACAACCGCGGCACCCACCATAAAAGGGTCTGCTCCCATATCTACCATTCTACTAATAGCACTAACTGCATCGTTTGTATGTAGAGTAGAGATAACTAAGTGTCCTGTTAGTGCAGCTTTTATTGCTATTTCCAATGTTTCAAGGTCCCTAATCTCCCCAATCATTATAATGTCGGGGTCTTGTCTCAAAATACTTCTTAAAGCGGCCGCAAATGTTAATCCCGCGGCTTCATTTACATTTACTTGATTGATAAGTTTCATTTGATACTCTACTGGGTCTTCAACTGTGATAATTTTTTCCTCTACATTTTTAATTTTATTTAATGAAGCATATAGAGTAGTTGATTTCCCTGACCCCGTAGGACCGGTTACTAATACAATTCCATTTGGAGCTTTTAAGGCTTTTTCTAATTTTGTAAGGTTTTTTGGAGCAATCCCAACCTCTTCCAACTTTTTCATAACATTTCTTTTGTCAAGTATCCTAATAACTATACTCTCTCCTGTTGCAATTGGCAGAGTTGATACCCTAAAATCGAAATGGGTAGGCTCATTGTTGATAGAGATTTGCATACTAAATCTACCATCTTGCGGTTTTCTTTTTTCAGAGATATTTAGATTACTAAGAAGTTTAATTCTTGCTGCAACTGCTGAAAATAGCTCCTTTTCAAACACAAGAAGTTCCTGTAAAGAACCATCGATTCTCGCCCTTATTTGTCCCATATCCTCTTCTGTTTCAATATGAATATCACTGGCACCTTTTGAAATAGATAGTTTAACAATATATTCAATAAATCGCATAGTTGCCGATTCATCATCTTCTGCGGTTTCTTCGGCTACTCCTTCAAGTTCTCTTTTCATCTGTTCAAGAATAGAGTTAGCTTTTTCGCTATTTTTTAATTGATTGATATGTTTTCTTATCTCTTTTGCACTAGCAATTCCCACTTTTACAGGTTTTTTTAGATATCTTTGAAGTGTAGCTTGTGCATCTATATTCATTGGGTCGATAAAGGCAACTCCTACCTCTTTTGGATTTTCATCAACAGGAAAAGCATTATATTTATCTAAAATGGCTACTGGAATCTTTTTTATTAAATTGAAATTTGGATTAAACTCTTCTGTCAGGTCATATATTTTTATGTTTAATTGAGCTGCGATTGCTTCAATTATATCCTCTTCTGATACTAATCCTTCATCAATTAGGATTTCTCCAATTTTTTTATGTTTTGTAAGTGATCTTTGGATATTTAAAGCTTTATTAAGTTCAGCGGCATTTATTTTACCATGCTTTATTAGTATATCACCTATTAAATATTTGTTAATTAACATATTTTTTAACTCCTTTTACCAATAGATATGTTGTCTTATTAAATTACCATTTTTATATATTTTGATTATAAATTTATTTTGATTTTTTATAGGTGATAAGGTATATTTAATACCTTTTTCATTTACCACATATAGATTATTCACTTTTGAAAAGTTGTTATGTGCTATATTTTCAAAAACAATTGAGAGAACATGGTCTGTTTTTGGAAGTGAAAGATTAGAAATATCTATATTATCAAATACCATTTGTAGTAATAGTTTTTTTGTTAAAAATAGAGCTCCAATATAGGAAGCATTTTCTCTTCCTATTGGAGTGTGAATCATATATTTAGCAACTCTAATTGCGGTGTTTATCATATCAACTTTGACACAAGATAGTGAAACTATTGACATAAAGGTATCATCATCTCTATTTTGATTTAATATCCACATTCCTTTTTTACAAGTTTGCTCATAATTTTTCTGTTTATAAAGATTATATATATCAGTTTTTGTAATTGCAAATGCATAGATTGAGATAAATAGAATTAAAACTTTTCTCATTTTTATCCTTTTTTAAATGATATTTTATCAAAATAGTTGTCAATTTTTGCTAATTATACTATAATTCAGAAAAATTTTAAGGAGAAAATAATGGCAATTACTATTTACTACGATAAAGATGCAGATTTAGAGATTATTAAAAGTAAAGTTGTAGCGATGATTGGTTTTGGAAGCCAAGGTCATGCTCATGCGGAAAATTTAAGAGATAGCGGGGTTGAGGTTGTAGTTGGACTTAGAAAAGGTGGAAGCAGTTGGAAAAAAGCGGAAGCTAAGGGATTTGAAGTTTTAGAGGTTGCAGATGCTGTAAAAAAAGCGGATGTTGTTATGATTTTACTTCCAGATGAAACTCAAAGAGATGTTTATTATTCTGAAATTGAGCCAAACTTAAAAGAGGGAGCAACTATCGCTTTTGGTCATGGATTTAATATCCATTATGGAAGATTTATTCCAAGAGATGATTTAAGTGTAATTATGGTAGCACCAAAAGCACCAGGGCATACTGTAAGAA
>CAZBVR010000058.1:0-4843 GCA_964495415.1 uncultured Nautiliales bacterium | reverse complement strand
CAACAAACGGTTTTGGAGACCGCCGCTCTACCATTGGAGCTACTCCCCTTTCTATTTAAAATTATGGAGCGGGAAACCGGGCTCGAACCGGCGACCCTCAGCTTGGAAGGCTGACGCTCTAGCCAACTGAGCTACTCCCGCAAATGAAATGAAATTATATCTTAAATAAACTTAAAAAATACTTAAATTTTGTAAGTGGTGCCTAGGGCCGGACTTGAACCGGCACGGGATTAACTCCCGAGGGATTTTAAGTCCCTTGTGTCTACCAATTCCACCACCCAGGCAAAATGGAGGCGACACCCGGATTCGAACCGGGGATCAGAGCTTTGCAGGCTCCTGCCTTAGCCACTTGGCTATGTCGCCAAAAAATGGAGCGGGAAACGGGACTCGAACCCGCGACCCTCAGCTTGGAAGGCTGACGCTCTAGCCAACTGAGCTACTCCCGCATCGGAGTGGAATTATATATAAAAAAGAGTCTTATGTCAAGAGGTATTTCAATCTATTTTATATTTTTTTATTCGATTTTTCAGAAGTTTTACCATTTTAGAGTAATTCTTCAAATCTGTTTTGTGCAAAGAGAGATATATAGCATTTAAGATATGCCAAATAGTTCCTCTCATAAGAGTGCCTACTGCGGGTTCATATCTACTAAAAGTTAAACTATATTCATTAACTAAATCGATAACCTCAGTAAGTTCTTGGCGAGTTTTCACCTCTCTATCTAAAAGTTCAATCACTTTACTTTTATACAACTCTAAAAATTGAGAGTAATCTATCTTTCTTATCTTTTCTACTCTAAAACATTTCACTATCTTTTCTATATATCTCTCTTTCTCTATCCTTTTTAACTTAACTTTTTTGCTTTGTTTGGAGATAGTCCCTTGAATATATGCCCCGTCACTCAAATTATAAACTCTTTTGGGTTTCAATTGAGCAATTGTCATTTCAAGATTTTGTCTTGAAAGATTTAACAAATCATTTGAGTAGATATCTTCGCTAAAATTACCCTTTACTGGATACCCCTCCTCTATAATATCATCTTTATTGTCATAAAATGAGTTTTTGGAATGAACCCTTTTACCTCGCTTCCAACCCACATCAAAACCTACCATATAAATCTCATCACTAAAATGAGTGGCAAAACTAAAACCACTATTTCCAACCATTGGAGAGGTGTGAGTTAAAAAGAAGTTGCTAATCGCCGTGGTAGAGGAAGCATCTCTTACAAACATTAAGGGTTTTTTTGCTATATTAAAATGCTCACTATCAATCACGGTCGCCCCAACAAAATAGCCATTAAACTTTTCTAAGTTTTCTCTTAAAATCTCCACCAATTTTGGCATTCTTTCAATCTCAATATGAAAATCTGCCTCTATTCCTGCAACTGAAAGAGGACGAATAGCTGTTCCCACTGAAACTAAAATCATATTTTCTCTATTCTCTTTTAACCACTCCAACTCATTCTCTAAACTCGCTCCGTTTGCAACTACACATATTGGAACATCTAACTTTTCAGTTTTATAAAGAATAGGAACTTTTTTATCTATATTTCTCAGATGATTTCTAAATCCTACAATTTCATCTTCAAAACTTCCCCAACCCCTTTTATTTGAGATATTTGCAAGATAAAATTCTCTTTTTGCCTCCTCTATCTTTGGAGAGTTGTAAGTTGTAAATTGAACTCTTAAAAAATTGGAGGTTACAACCCTGCTATCATAAAACCTTTTAATAACTTTTGAATCAAGATTCCCTTTAACAAATAGATACAATCTATCATTTAATCTATTAAAAGCCTCCTCCCAATCCACAAAATAGCAACTTATAGCAAACAACTCCTCCTCCGGTTCATAAATAAATAGAGATTGAAACTGATACCTTTTTATTAAATACTCAATATGCAATCCTGAGCCTATTCCAAAAATTGTTATTGTATAGAGAAAATTTTTATCATAATAGTAATCCATGGTAAAATTGTCGCTCTTTTTTGCTATATCCACAATTTCGTTACATATCTTAGAGGTTATTGGAAGTATCTTTTCATCATAATGTGGTAACTCTTTCATTAAAAAAAACTTCTCCCACATATGATTTTTCATCGGGTTATTTGCATATAACTCTGATATCTGCTCCATTAAACTTTTGCCATTCTCAATTGGATAGAAATAGTTACCAGTTTCCAAATCCAGAATGTTATCATTAACAATTTTAAATCTTCTCCCCTTTATATTTTTAATCAAATTATAGTAGTGTGGAAGATGTTTGTAAAAATAGTTTATATTTTTCATAAAAAGTTGCTGTTTCAATTCAATTCCTTACTCTTTTAATTTAAAATCAAAAAACTCACTCTCAAATCCCGTCGGAATTTTTGAATACTGAATTGTAGCTCCTCGAAGATTCTCTATCTCATGATAAAGAAGTCCCAATCCATACCTTGCTTCAAACTCATTTCTATTTTTTCTTTTTGATAAAGCCAACAAAGCAACTGCATTGGAATGATGTCCTGCAAGAATAGAAGCCACTGCTCCATAAAAGAGAGTTTTATAATCATCTACTCCTCTATTATCAATTAAATCATTAAAAATAGTATAACTCTCCTCAAAATGTTTTGTATATAAATCTACAAAAGCTAAATTTTGCAAAATTGGAATAGTGTCATCACTCTCTAATAACTTCTTCTCTAAAAGAGATTTTATTTTTGGCAATTGTCCTGATATTTTAGCAAACTCTAAAAACAATTCACTTCCAAAAAGAGGACCATAAAAAAAGCTGGATAGCTTCCAACTTTTTAATCCATTTGCCAAAAAGGGCTGAAACTGAAAGGCAAACTTTTTCATATCATCTTTGGAGTGAGTAGCATAAAAATAGATTAGATTTGATACAATATCTTTTGGTAATTTTGAGTGAAGCATTGTTGATGCCTCAAAAAATAGATTCTCATCATTTAATACCTTTGAAACCCCCACAGCAAAAGCGATATTTAAAGGAGTTTTTTTATAATCACTCTCTAAAAAACTTAAACAATCGGAATAGTTGTCATCTATAAAACTAATCATAGCCTCATAGATTTTACTATCTGGATTTTCTGAATTTAAAATATCGATAACTCCTCTCTTTATCATATCTGTTTTATAATGAGAGATTTTACCCGCCATAAGTGCAAAAACCCCTGCTAAATAGTTGCTACTATCAAGATGATATGCCCTCAAAAAATGGTAATATGCTTTTGGAAAGTTTTTTAATTCAGCATAGGTTAGAGCCAAGTCATAGTGTAATATAGAGTGATATGGATAGTTTTTAACAAGTTTTTGAAACAATTTATTGGCTTTCAAAATATGATTGTTTAAAGCTAAGCCTATCCCTTTACTCATCTTTATATTTAATTTAGAAATAGTAGATGATTTTTTTAGATAACTTTTTGCCTCCTCCAAATTATCTAATCCTAAACCCAAACTCCCCTTTTTTAAATAACTCATAGTCTCATTGATGTTAAACACTTTATAGGGTGCATAGTAAAAAAATAGTTGATAGATATCCTCTTTGTTTAAAAAATTTGTTTTAAATTTTCTTTGAGCCTCCTCTAAATCAAAAATCTCTGGCTTGATAAATAGAGTTATTGGATAAACAACCTTTCCTTTTTTCTTTGCCAACTCCAAATTTTTAGAAGCATTTTTATATTCTCTCAATTTCAACTCCACCAAGGCCAAGGCAACTCCTGCCTTTAAGGGTTTGGATTTTACCACCTTTTCCAATTCAGTTTTAGCAAGTTGATACTCCCCTATTCTTGCATAAGAGATTCCAAGGATAAAAGGGTCCTTCTCATTATCTAATAGATTATAAGGGTCATCATAAAGGTTATAAATAGCACTTTTTAACTTTTTTGTTTCAGTTTGATAGGTTGTTGATTTCTGCAAAGCGGAAAGAGCTTCAAACTCTCTTCCTAAGTAATAGTGAGTTAAGGCATAGTAGAAAGGATATGATTTTGACTCTATAATATCGGGCAGATATACCTCAGCCAACCCCGAATAATACTCAAATAGTTTTTTATCATTCAGTTTTAAACTACAATAAGCCGCATTTAGAGCCGAGATTGAGCGGTTATCCCTATCCTTGATAGCCAAATTGAAATAGTTGATAGCCTCCCTGTATCGCTTCTCCTTAATTTTTAAAACTCCTAAGTTGTAGTTTGAGAGTGCCTCTGAATAGAGAGATAACTTATTTAAAAGTTTAAGAGCTTCCTCTCTTCTTCCTTTTAAGTAGAGAATGTTTGCTTTTTTTATAAGCATATCTATACTCTTTTCAGAAACACTCTTTTTAGATAGACTCTCTTTAAGTTTTTCAATTTTTGTTTTAGAAAAAAGTGGTTCTTCCGCCCTGCTCTCCCTTTTTTTCTTAATTGCCAATATCAAAACAACTATCAAAAGAAGCACAATCAAAAAAATCAATCCCAAGAGAAAATATAACTTTTTATCTTTTTTTTTCCCTTCGGAATTAACCTCCTCTTCTGTTTTAGTAGAAGAGGAGTTGTCATCTTCAATAATAATTACCTCCTCTTCATTTTGATTATCAGCCATTTAACACCTTACATATATCTTTTTAACACTTCTGGAATAGAAATTGTGCCATCCTCATTTTGATAATTTTCCATAATTGCAACTAATGTTCTTCCCACTGCTAAACTACTTCCATTCAGTGTATGAACTAATCTATTCTTTTTACCATCTTTGTATCTAATTTTTGCTCTTCTTGCCTGAAAATCTCTAACATTTGAAACTGAACTAATCTCTCTATATCTATTTTGAGATGGTATCCATACCTCTAAATCGATAGTTTTTGAAGCACTAAA
>CAZBVR010000057.1:0-21430 GCA_964495415.1 uncultured Nautiliales bacterium | reverse complement strand
ATAGAGAAATTATATATAAAAATAGATAAAAAGTTGATAGTAAGAGCCAAAAAGATAATTATAAATAGAAAAAGTAAAATAAAGAAAAATAAACTTAATTTTAATGAAATAGACCTGTTTGTTAAAAAAGTTCTTCAAACTTTGCAACTTTTTCAAGAGATTGTTATAGAGCAATTATCAATAAATGGAAATAGAATAAACTATCTCAGTTTTAAAGATAATCTATTTACACTCGATACAGATAAAATTTTTCTTACAGCCACTATTATACCCAAAAGAAGATATAACTATATCAAAATAGATGAATTAAACTTAAAACCCCTAAATAATACAATTTTATACAATTTAAGAGGGAAAATTACAACAAACCTAAAAAAAGTTCAAGTTGTAGTAAATGGTGAATTTGCAAATACTCTTTTTAAAATAGAGTTTAAAATTTTTAATAACAAAAAATTTGAATATAGCGGAGTGTTAGAAAATATAAATTTAACACTTTTAAAAAAGTTTAAACAATATCTACCAAAAAAGGTAAAAATATCAAAACTGAATATAGATAGAGTTGATTTTAGTGGAAACTTAAAAAACTTTATAGCAAATTTAAATAAATTTAACACAAAATTGGATAATAATAATATAACTCTTAATGGAGAGAAGTTGCAACTTCACTATCCATTCGAAAAAGAGAAAATTTTAATAAATCTAAAAAAATTGCAACTTTCAAAAGGAGATATAAAATCAAACCTATATAACAGCACCACAACCTATTTTATAAAAAGTGGCACAACAGAGGGTTCTATCTCTAAAATGGAAATTAAAAGAGATGACATAAAACTACTATCATTTTCCAACTATTTTAAATATAATAAAACTCTCACTTCTACACTAAAATTAGCAGAGATAACTCTACTAAATCAACACAGATTTATCCTAAATAATCTAAAATTGTTTTTAGATAAAGAGATAGTTGTGGCAACGACTCCTTTCATAATAATTAAAGATAGTTTTATCGATGCAACAGCAAAAGATGCAGTAGTTAATTACAACTTAAAAAAAGATACAATTTACGGAAATCTACTCAACTTTGAAGGTAAATATGGCTTAACCTCACTTAACACAGATAGAGTTAAAGTTACTTATAATCCTAATAAAGGGACAATTAAAATTCCAAAAATTGTAGTGGCAAACAATCTACTCAATATAGATAACTTTTTTCTACTCTTTGAACCCAAAAGTAAAGAGGTTAAAATAGATTTTAAATCTAACTCTATTTTATCTAAACAACTAAAAAATTTCTTAAAAGAGAAAGGGCTTAATTTAAATATCTATCAAGCAGGAGGGGAAAATAGAATAACAGGAAAAATTATCTATAATTTAGAAAAGAAAAATCTATTACCAACTCTCGATATAAATATAACAAACTCCCCTCTTTTTATAACACCAGAAACCTATCTGCTTCTAAAAAAAGCCAATTTAAAAATAGACAACAAAAAAATAGAGTTTCAAAATAGTGATGTAGAGTTTAACAAATCAATTGTAAATTTAAACTATCTTATCAAAAATGGAGAATTAAACTTTCAAACTCTATTACTTAACTTGCTTGGTAATATAAAAAAAGTGGAACTGAAAAAAATTTTAACAATCAAAAAATTTCCAGAAAAAATTGGAATCGATTTAAGAGAACTTCTAATAAAACTTAAAAATCTAAAAACAGATATCAAAATAGGAGATAAACTATATTTAAATTTAAAATCTATCGCTCTTTTTAAAAAATATATCCCTTATCTTGATAAATATAAAATAGATGATGGTAATCTATCTATTAAAATTGGTAAAAAAATAGATATTGATAGTAACATAAAAACTTCTCAAACAATTTTAGAACAAAATTTAACTCCACTGAAAAATTTAGAGATAAAGGGTTGCATAGATGGAAATAAAACAACAATCAAACATAAAAATTTGAGAGTTATTTTTGAAAAGAAAAAAGATATCAACTCTATATTCGTTGGAATCAAAAATGCCGACCTTAACATCACTCAGTTTTTAGAGGAGAATAGAAGTAGCAATGATAAAAATGAAACCGATATTCAATTAGAAGTTAAAGGAGTTAATAGTAACATAATTCTTAATCAAAACAGAGAACTATACTCTAAAAAACTATATCTATATTATGATAAAAACAGAACATTTGCTCAATCTTTATATAAAGATAGAAACATTTCAGTTATTGGAAATAACAAAACTATCAAAATCTATGGATTAAATATAGGCGATAAAACTTATAACGAGTTAATTCGAAACAATATCTTAAACAAACCTAAACTAAACTTTTTTGCAATCTACAATAAAGAGCTTGAATTAACCCAAGGATTTGTTGAGATAAAGAAAGGATATATTAAAGAATTAAAAGCTTTTAATAACATTGTAGCATTTATAAATATGATACCCTCTTTGGTAACTTTCAAACCGGTTGGATTTAGTTCAAAAGGATATAAAATAAAAAATGGATATTCAGACTTTATATTCTATAATAAACTATTGTATATTAAAAATCTTAACATTATTGGAGAGAATATGTCATTTGATGGAAATGGATATATTGACTTCAAAAAGAAAACTTTAAAATTTAATATAAATGTAAATTTAATTGTAAAGTTGATAAAAGAGATACCGATTGTTAGTTATATTCTTCTTGGAGATGATGGGGGAATAACTATCAGAATAACAATAGATGGTAGTATCGACAACCCAAAAGTTCATAGCAACACAGCATCAAATATAATTGAGGCTCCAATGGGAATTATAAAAAGAACACTTTTAACCCCATTTAGACCTTTTATGAAAAAGAAGGAGAAATAAATGAATTTTCAAAATATAGAACTCTTTTCAAACCTTGAAAAAAATGATATAAAAGAGTTAAAATCGATTACAAAAGTTCTCAAAGCTATTAAAAATGAGATTATATTTTACGAGGGAGAGCCCTCAACTTATCTACATCTTTTAAGTCAAGGAAAAGCAAAAATATATAAAACAGATGCCAAAGGAAATGAGATAGTTTTACACCATTTTACTGCTCCCTCTCTGCTTGCTGAAAGAGCTAATCTTTCTCAGATTAGATTTCCAGCAAATTGCAAAATGGAAAGTGATGGAGTTGTATTGAAAATAAGTTTTGAGAAATTTAAGGAGTTGATGCAAAACGAAGATATCTGTTTCAAAATTATGCAATCGCTACTAAAAAAGATGAACTCATTAGAAGAAACTATCAATAATAATATGGTATTAGATATTCCAACAAGAATAGCTAAATTCATATATGAAAACACAGAAAAGTTTCAGACTCTAAAACAGCACGAAATAGCTTCTATATTAAATATAAAACCGGAAACTTTATCAAGAAAATTAAAAAAACTGAAAGAGCTAGGAATTATAGAAAATAAACACTCTAAGTTAATTGTAAAAGATAAGGAGAGGTTGAAAGAGTTTTATAGTTGGAATTAAAATTATAGGTCAAAAAATAGAAAAATCGCAGACAAAAGATAATCAGCAATAAAAATAGTAATTGAAGAGATAACAACCGCTAAGGTGGTGCTTCTTCCAACCCCTTTTGCTCCACCTCTTGTATTATATCCGATATAAGTTCCTATTCCGGCAATTAAATATCCAAAAACAACCCCTTTAATCAACCCCTCAGTAAAATCCTTAAATTGTGCCAATTGTTTAATTGTATCAAGATAGGCAGTAGCATTTACATCTAACACAAACACAGATACCAAATAAGCTCCTATATTTGCAATTGCATCAAAAAGCAAAATCAATAGAGGCATAGAGATTAACATTGCTATCATTCGAGGAACAATAAGATACTGTTTTGAATTAACAGCCATAACATCTAAGGCATCTATCTGTTCAGTAACTTTCATAGTTCCCAATTCTGCTCCCATAGCACTAACAGCTCTACTGATTACCATTAAAGTAGCAAACACCGGTCCCAACTCTTTACAGATAGATAGAAAGATAGTGTATCCCATAAAATTTTCAATACCAAATCTATGAAAGCCACTATACAACTGAATAGCCTCCACCATTCCGGTAAAAAAAGCTGTTAAAAAAATCACCAAAAAGGAATTAACTCCAATAAACTCTATCTGTTGCATAGTCTCTTTATATCTAAACGGCGGAGAAAATATCAACTTTAACACTTCTAATTGAAAGAGACTCCATCTCCCCAATGAACCAACAATTAAATCAAATCCCTTTAAAAAGAAGGCTCCCAATCCAAAAAAGAATCTTTCTATCAAATTTTTCCCTTTTTTGGTAAAATTATATCAAAAAAAAGGTAAGTTATGGCTGATGAAGAAAAAAAAGATAATTCTGACGAACAGGAAAATAAAAATAGCGGTTCAAATGAGGGTGGAGGTAATAAACTAATTTTAATAATTATTATAATTCTTTTACTACTTCTTTTAATTATTGGTGGAGTTGTAGCATACTTTTTATTGGCTTCCGATGAACCGGTTGAAAAAGATATGGAACAAAACAAACAAGTTAATAAAAAAGAAACAAGGGTTGAAAAAAAAGTTAATGAAGCCCTTGAAATTGGTCCAATATATCCATTAGACCCTTTTACAGTAAATTTAAAAAGCACGGGGGCTACAAGATATTTAAAATGCACAATCAATTTAGAGATAGACTCTCCAGAAACTCAACCTGAATTGGATAAATTAAAACCCGCTATTAGAGATATAATTATAAGAATTTTATCATCAAAAACGGTAGCACAAATCTCAACAGCAAAAGGAAAAGAGAAGTTAAAAGAGGAGATAAAGAAAAATATAAATGTAATTTTAGCAACGGGGGAGATAAGAAATGTTTATTTTACGGCTTTTGTAATCCAATGATAGGAATAGATATCGCCTCTATCTCCCGAATAGAAAAGATGATAACAAAGTTTGGAGATAGAGCAAAAAAGAAATTTATGACTCCTCGTGAGATAAAAGAGAGAAAAAAAATCTCCTCTATTGCTGGAATATGGGCTGGAAAGGAGGCCTTTTCAAAAGCTCTTGGAGTTGGAATTGGAAAAGAGTTTAGTTTTAAAGATATAGAGATAGTAAAAAATAGCCTTGGAAAGCCCTCAATTCAAATTCTAAATCCTGTTTTAGAAAAAAAGTTAGAGGGAAAAAAGTTTGATATATCTATAACTCACGATAATGGAGTGGCAATTGCTGTTGTGATAATAATTGAAAAGAAAGGATAAAAGATGATAAAAGTGGAAGAATGCCCCCCTCTCTATTTTTTAGATAATTCTCAATTTCCAGACCCATATGAGGATTTTATTGCAGATGGATTGGTAGGAGTAAGCCCCGACCTCTCTGCTGATAAACTCCTTAGTGGATATTCAAAAGGTTTTTTTCCTTGGTATCAAGATATGGATGGTTTTTTTCATTGGTTTATGCCTGAACAACGAATGATTTTAAGATGTGAAAATGTGAAAAGAACAAAAAATCTTCGAAAAAAGTTAAGAAGCCAAAATTGGGAGTTTAAAATAAATAGCAACTTTCCAGAAGTTATTAAAAATTGTGCTGAAATTAAAAGACCTAAACATATGGGAGAAGGCACTTGGATAAGTAAAGATTTTATTTCTTTCTATAAAGAGTTATACAATCTTGGATTTGTTTTAAGCATTGAATCCTACTTTAAAGGGGAATTGGTAGGAGGACTTTATGGAGTTATAATTGGAAAATACTTCTCCGGCGAAAGTATGTTTGCAAAAAAAAGCGATGCATCTAAATTGGCCCTTATCTTTTTATGCGACCTATTTTTAGATAATGGGATTGAATGGATAGATTGCCAAACAGGGAGCGAACATCTCCAACGAATGGGAGCAGAGGTCATTCCTAAAAAAGAGTTTTTAGAGATGCTATCAAAAATAGAAACAAAAAAGGAGAAAAGCGATGATTGAGCCTATTTTAAAAAATCACTCAAATCTAAAAAATCTATTCTATCAAAAACTTGATAAAGTGAGAGAGGAGTTTGATTTCAATAATCCATCTGCTTCATATCAAAAAGTGATAGAGATAGGAGAATCTCTTAAAGAAGAGTTAATAAAACATTTTGAACTACAACTTCTTTTAAAAGGTAAGGTTAATAGTGGAGTTGATAGCATAATTTTAGAAAATATGTTAGTAAAAGAGATTCTTATAAGAATGATTACTAAAATTATAGAAGGGGCCAAAAGTGAAAATATAGATATATTTCCCTACTTTGATGAGTTTGAAGAAATTTTTAGAGCCTATCTTCTCAAAGAGAAAGGATTATTTATTGAAAAACTAAAAAACAGCACCTCAAAAGAGGAGCAAAAGTTTATTGAGGAGTTTTATTTATCAACCTTTCCTTAAAATAACCCCACATTCCATATGATTTGTCCAAGGAAATTGGTCAAAAAAGGCAAATTTCTCAATTTTTCTACCTATTGTCAAAGTTTCCAAATCTCTTTTTAAGGTTTCGGGATTACAAGAGATATAGATTATATTCTCAAAACTATCAACAAATTTTCTACTTTTATCATCTAATCCCGCTCGGGGAGGATCAACTAACACATTTTTAAGTTGATATTTTGATAAAAGTGGAGAGTTCTCCTCTTTCAATCTTGAAAATTCAGAAGCACTCATTGCAAGAAATGTTATATTATCCACTCCATTTATATCGGCATTATAAAAGGCCGCATCAATTGAGTGTTGAGATATCTCTGTTGCTATCACCTTTCTAAATTTGGAAGCCAAAGGAATTGTAAAGTTTCCATTCCCACAATACAACTCCACTAAATCACCGCTCAATTGAGTGGAGTTATTTAATACCCACTCTATCATCTTAACCGCCATTTCTCTATTTGGCTGAGAAAATGTTGCTTCTATCTGTTTGTATCTATATATTTTGTCACCTATTTTAAGTTCTTCAATTAGATAGTTTTTATCTACAAAAATTTTTTTACCCTTTCTTCTAACAACAAAGTCAGATTGGGGAAAAGCCTCTTTCAATTTTTTAACCTCCTCCCTCATCTGCTCCTCTTCCCACTTTTTATGATAAATCAGAGTAACTATCAACTCCCCTTTTGAGTTACTTAAAAACTCCACTGCATAGAGTTTCTCCCTTAAATATCCATTTGCAACAATAGTATCTAATAGAGGTTTCATAATGGTAGCAATCGATTTATCTACAATGTTACACTCCTCTATTGTTACTATTTTTCTCTCTTTTAATCCAAACATTCCATAGTAACTTTTATCTCCCTCGTGCCAAATTCTAAACTCAGCCCTTGCTCTAAAATGGGAATCATTTCCAACAAAAGTTTCAATCTCTGGAATCTCAAATTGAGAAAAGAGATTTTCCAATTTTTGCTTCTTTATCTTAACCTGCTCCTCATAAGGAGTTTGATATAAAACACAACTACCACATTTACCAAAACTACTACACTGCATAAGAGATATCCTTTTTTAGTAAAATTATACTATAATTTCTGTTTCACTTAAAACTAAGAACTAAGTTTTGAACTAACAGATTCCATCCATCCACCAATACAAACACCAATAGTTTAAATGGCAAAGATATCATAACTGGTGGCAACATCATCATTCCTAAACTCATCAAAATCGCACTTACCACCATATCAATAATCAAAAATGGAAGATAGATTAAAAATCCTATCTCAAAAGCAGTTTTTAACTCACTAATCATAAAAGCGGGAATTAAAATAGTTAGAGGCACATCATCAATTGTTTTTGGGTTGGGAAGTTTTCTAATTCTAAAAAAGAGAGCCAAATCTTTCTCCCTTGTGTTTTTTATCATAAACTTTTTAAATGGTTTTACACTCTTTTCAAAGGCCTCCTGATATCCTATCTTTTTTTCCATATAGGGTTCAATTCCATTTTTATAGGCTGTTTTAGCATAAGGTTCCATTATAAAAAAGGTCAAAATTAGAGCCAAAGAGACTAAAAGTTGAGTTGGGGGAGTTTGTTGAGTTCCCATTGCTTGTCTAAGAAATGAGAAAACTACTAAAATTCTTACAAAAGAGGTGGTTACAAGTATTATACTTGGAGCCAAAACAAGCAAGGTCATCAAAATAACTATATTTAGGTTTTTTACAAGTTGAGTTGGAGTTTCCGCTCCATTTATAGTTAAATCCACAATTGGAACTGGGGGTGTATTGATATCCGCTCCAAATAGAGTTATAACAAAAACTGATATTAAAAGTAAAACTCTCATTTTATATTATCCAAAACTGAACTCTCCACCTGATTCTCCAACTTTTTCTTTTGAGCAAAAAAGACAATATCAACTCTTCTATTTTTTGTTCTACCTTGTGGGGTTGCATTTGTAGTAATTGGATGAAATTCTCCATATGCGGCCGCACTCAACCGAGTGGGTTTTACTCCATTTTTTATTAACTCCTTAACTACTGAAATAGCTCGTGCAGCACTCAACTCCCAATTATCCTCATAGATAGAACTTTTTGGAGGCGGAACATTATCTGTAAAACCTCTAACTTGCACCTGCACTTCTGGGTCAAGAGTTTTAATTATCAAAGCCAATCTTTTCAAAAAGAGAATAGAATCCTCATTTGCTATTTCAGCACTTCCACTCTTAAAAGTGATATCTGCGGGAAGATGAATTAAAAATCCCTCCTCCCCCTCCTCCAACGAAATAGCATTTCCATTCGCACTTTGAGATAACTCTCTAAACTCAGCCACTGCTTGCGATATCTGCTTATCCATATTGTTAGCATCTGTTGGTAATTGACTTGTAGGGCTTCCCTTCTCTTTGGTAGTTTTAACAATAGTTCCCCCCTCCATTACTCCCATACTTCCGGCAAGACTTCCAACCGCTTCCGCTATCTTTTTAGCATCCATAGTTGACATAGAAAGAAGCAAAACGAAGAAACAGAGTAATAAACTCATCAAGTCCCCAAATGTAGCCAACCACTCCGGCATACACTCCGGACATTCACATTTACATTTTTTTGCCACAACTATTCCTATTCAAATTGAGATTTTCGTTGAGAAGGAGGTAGAAAACTCAACAACTTAGCTTCAAGGGTTCTTGGATTGTCTCCCGATTGAATAGACATAATCCCCTCAATAATCATAGTTTTTGCCAAAATCTCATCGCTATTTCTAAGTCCTAACTTTCCGGCAATTGGATTTCCAAATATGTTTCCAATCATCGCTCCATAAAGTGTAGTAAGCAAAGCAACCGCCATTGCGGGACCAATTGCTGACGGGTCCGACATATTCAAAAGCATCGCAACAAGTCCTACAAGAGTTCCAATCATACCCATTGCACCAGCAAGTCCTGCCCAGTTACCAAAAATTGAAGCGAACTCCTTATGCCTTGCATCCATCTGCTCTATATCTATCTCCAACAACTCTCTAATTGTATCCGGTTCATTTCCATCGACCGCCATTGAAAGCCCCTTTTTCAAAAACTCATCCTCCTCGGCGGCCGCCGGACCTTCAAGTGATAAAATCCCGTCTCTTCTTGCCTGTGTAGCATAATCCACAAGTTTTTTAATCAACTCTTCATAATCGGGAGTATAGGTTGGCTTAATTGCAATCATAAAAGCTTTGGCAAAATTTTTCATATGCTCCATTTTAAAACTGATAAACAGAGTCATAATAGACCCCAATACAACGATTAAAACAGATTGACCGTCAATATATGGTCCAATCCCAACCCCCATTGCCATCGCTGCAATAATAAGACTTAAAACACCGACAAGTCCAATGACCGTTGCTAAATCCATTTCAAACTCCCTTTTTTAATTGATTATATCAAATTTTTCTATCTATCTTTTAACAACTCCTCTTTTATCTTTTCAAAAATAGCTCTATTTCCATCAATTTTAACTACTCCCTCTAAAATAGTTAAAAGATAGTTTCTCCCCTCCTCTTCCAATCCTTTCAACTTAGATATAAACTCATCAAGATTATCTAATCTATCTTTTTCCCTCTCAAAAATTTCCTCATAAATATCTATCACCTCTAAACTTTTTCCTGTTAAATCTGCAAGTTTTTGATACACTTCACTAATATAATTTGCTTCCTCTTTTGAGATAACCCCATCACTTTTGGCTATTTTGGCAAGAAGGGCTACCGTAACCCCGTCAAAATCATCAATCACATCATAATAGTTATAATGAACTTCTCTTTTCTCCTCTAAACTTGGTGCTGAAAACGATTGTTCCACTCTTCTCTCTTCCTCATCTCTTTTAGGCAAAGGCTTTTTATAGATAGCAGTGGTATAGACCTTATAAGCCAAAATAATAGCAATAATCAACAATATAAAATTAAACATCACTTTTCTCCTTCCTCTTTAAAAAAATGTAAAATATACTCCTCATTTCCCTCTCTACCCAAAATTGAACTTTTTTCAACTCTTATCAGTTTCCAAGAGAATTGAGTTACTACTCTATCTAAAAAGTTATTTAAACTCTCCTCTATTCTCTTTTTATCTACCACAACCCCTCTTTTATCTCTCTTTACCTCTTTTCCAACTTCAAATTGAGGTTTAAAAAGAAGGATAATTGCTCCTTTTGATAACTCATCTATCTTTTCTACTATGTGGTGGAGAGAGATAAAACTTACATCACTTACAACCAAATCAAACTTTTCACTATAATCAAACTCTCTAATGTCTGTCTCTTCATACAATTCAACTCGAACATCATTTCGAATAGAGTGATGCAACTGCTCTCTACCCACATCAACGGCTACAACTCTTTTTACTCCCTTTTTTAATAAAACTTCGCTAAATCCTCCCGTGCTACTTCCTATATCCAAAGCAGTTAAATTATCTACTTTTATCTCATATTTATCAAGATAATTTTTCAATTTCCAACCCGCTCGGCTTACTAAACTCTCTCCCTTTATCTGAATAGTTGGTGTCGATTTTAATTTATAACCTGCTTTCAAAATAGTCTCTCCATTAACAACCACCCTTCCAGAGAGAATTGCATCTTTTGCCTTATTGCCAGTTTCAAAATAACCCTCTTTTACAAGATATTTATCCAATCTCATTTTAAAAGGTCCTCTAAACTGCTATGAATTTTTTTGCCATTTAAAACTTTATAAACCTCATCAGCTATTGGAGTATAGATATTAAACCTTTTTGATAAGTTGTAAATAGCTACTGTTGTATAAACTCCCTCTGCTACCTCTCCCAACTCCTCCAATATAGTTTCCAACTTTTTACCAGTTGCCAATCCCAAACCCACTCTAAAATTTCTACTAAGAGTTGAATTTGCTGTCAAAAATAGGTCTCCTGCTCCTGCCAATCCCAAAAAGGTATCTTTTTTAGCTCCAAATGTTTCTCCAAATCTATCCATCTCAATTAAACCTCTTGCCAATAGAGAAGCTTTTGCATTCTCTCCAAGTTTCATTCCTTCACAGATACCACTTGCAATAGCAATAACATTTTTATATGCTCCCGCTATCTCTACCCCTTTTACATCACTATCAAGATATATCTTTATAAAATCGGGAAAAAAGTTTGCAAACTGCTTCGCCAATTGTAGATTATAACTTGCTATCACAAGTGCAGTGGGTTTATATTCTCGAACCTCTTTTGCAAAAGATGGACCTCCAATATATGCAAGATTATCCCTGTCAAGAAACTCCTCATATATCTCATTGATAAATTTAAACTCCTCTTTATCAATTCCTTTACTTGCTACTAATACCTTTTTACCCTTCAAATCAACCTTTTTTAAAAACTGCTTCAAAGATTGAGAAGAGATTGCAATAATCAAATACTCATTTTGAAGAGCCTCCTCCAACTTTACAAAACCTTCAATATCTCTTTTAGTCCGAGAGGTTATAACAACCTCTTTTCCCCCTTTTTTAATTGCTCTAAAAAGTGCTTCTCCCCAACTTCCTGCTCCAATTATTGAGAGTGCCATTTTACCCATTCCTCCATATCTGTTTTTAATCTTTCTACCTCTTCTCTTTCACCAACAACAACTAAAACATCCTCTGCATCCAACTTATGATTAAAATTTCCTATCAACTCCAATTTATCACTTCTCTCTTTATCTAAAATTCCAATAATAATAAGATTATAATCATCCTCTATTTTTACATCATTGATATATTTCTTATCTAAAAAGGAATCCTTTACAATCTCAATCTGAGCAAAAACTAAATTCTCCTCACTAAACACTACATTGTGAATAAACTCCAAAGTCATAGGCTTTTTCAAAATAGAATCTATCCTATTGGCAGTAATTTCATAGGAGTTAATAATCTGATTAACTCCCGCCAAATGATAACGATGAATATATTCTCTATTCTCTGTTTTGGCAATAATGTTAATTTTTTCATTTAAATCCCTAATAGTTAAAGCCAAAAACATATTTTTCGCCTCATTTTCCAACATACAGATAGCAATTTTACTCTCTCTAATTCCAACTGAAATTAGATTTTCATCATAAATATCATCGCCCAAATATTCTATATTAAGATATCCATCCTCAATAGCTTCCGCTCTCTCCTCCTCAGAAAAAACTGCAATTAAAAAGGTTTTTTTATCAAGATAGTGGGCTACTGCTTTTGCATTTTTTCCATATCCAAATAGAATTGTTGATTTCATAAACTACTCTTTTGAACATCATTTTTAAAATAGTTAATACTTCTAACATCTCCTATAACTATCAAAACATCCCCCTTTTCAAGAAGTAACTCTGCATGTGGATTAAAATAGAAATAACTATTTAAAATCTCCAAAGTATGACTCATTAAATTAGATTTTTTTGTTTTAACAACTCCTATCAAAATTAGTTTATAATGTTCAAAATCGATATTACCAATCAATTCATTCTCTAAAAAACTTCCTTCTAAAACCTCTATCTCATCCATTCTACTTTTACTTTCATCTGAAAAGATAGCCGTAATAACTTCAAAAGATACCGGATTTCCAATATATTCACTTGTAAAAAGAGCTGATATTTTAGTTGGATTTAAAACATAGGTTGCACCCGCTTTCTGCATCTTCAACTCATTTCTTTCATCATTTACAATAGCGATAATATCTACTCCCGAAGCATAGGATTTAATTGAAAGAGTTAAAAATGTATTTATAATATCATCCTCTGTTAAAATAAACACCTTCTTAATTTTAGCAAAATCAAATAATTTTAAAATCTCCTGTTTAGTAATATCTGCTTTTAAAGAGAGAAAGCCCTGTGAGGTAGCCTGTTCAATTTTATCTTCATCAACATCTAAAATAATAAACTTCTCTTTATCTTTTTTAAGATTGTTTGCTACCAACTCAGTTAATTTTGAAAATCCACAAATAAGATAATACTCATTCAATTTGTGAGCTTCATTCTCAATTCTTTGAGTTTTTAACTCCTGCAATTTCTCTGTAAAAGCGGAAGCAATAATTGAGGTTGCAAATGAGATAAATCCAATCCCTGCCAAAATTAGGAACATTGTTAAAACTCTACCTTGATATGTAACCGGTGAAATATCTCCATAACCAACGGTAGAGATTGTAATTAAACTCCAATATACAGCATCAAAAAAAGATTGAATGTTTTGATTTTTCTGATATTCAAAAACATAGATTACCGCTCCTCCAATAAAGGTAATAAATCCAACTAATAGAAGGAGGGTTATAATTTCAAACTTTTTAGTTCTAATAATTGCTAAAAAGTTATTTACACTTTTTGTATATCTTAAAATTTTAAATAATCTGAACAGCATAAAAATTCTTAAAATTCTCAGAGGTCTATATGCTGGTAAAATTGCTAAGAGGTCTATAATTGCAAATGGAGAGGTAACATATTCCAACTTTTTATTCAAAATCTCTTTTAAAACTTTTTTTGTGTTAAACTTTCTATTTAAAAAGTTGGCCTCCTCCAACTCACTCAAAACAATCGTTCTTGAATCATTATAAACCCAAAATCTTAAAAGATATTCTACAATAAAAATAGTTGTTACAACATAGATATCATAAATATATAAAAAATATCCCAACTGATTTTTAACATCATACAATAAAACCGCAACACTACTCAACACTATAAAAATCATAAAAGAATCAAAATACTTTTTATATTTAAAATTGTCATTTTCAAGAAGGTTATAAAAAAACTCCTTAGTTTTTTTATACCTACTCGAACTATCCAAATATGCAGCAATTTGAATTAAAAATTTTTTCACGAAAGTTTCTCTTTCAAAATTTGATTCACTTTTTGAGGATTTGCACTCCCCTTACTTGCTTTCATAACTTGCCCAACAAAAAATCCAAACAACTTCTCTTTTCCATTTTTATACTCTTCAACCTTATCACTATTTTTTGATAAAACCTCATCAATAATAGCAACAATTGCTCCCTCATCACTCACCTGTTTAATACCAAGTTTTTCAATCGCCTCATCAACCTCTATCTGCTCTTTCATTAAAAGGTCAAGCAACTCCTTAGCACCCTTTCCAGAGATAGTTCCATCTTCCACTCTTTGAATCACTTTTCCAAGAGTTTTAGCAGAGATTGGAGATTTAGTTATATCAAAAATTGCCACCTTTTTTAATCTTCCCAACAATTCACTTGTAATATAATTTACTCCATTTTTACCTGAAACTCCACAACTCATAACCTCTTCAAAATAGTGAGCCATCTCTAAATCAGATGTTAAAAGAATTGCTTCACTCTCCTTAATTTTATACTCTTTAACAAATCTTTCCTTCTTCTCATCTGGAAGTTCCGGTATTGTGATATTCATTGTCTCCTCATCTATCTCCAAAGGCAGAAGGTCTGGATCTGGAAAATATCTATAATCGGCCGCATCCTCTTTTCCTCTCATCGATTTTGTAACACCTTTTTGAGTATCAAACAATCTTGTTTCTAAATAAACTTCCTCTTCATAAGTTCCATCCTCTATCGCTTCAATATGTCTTTCAACCTCATATTCAATAGCCTGTTTAATAAATCTAAAAGAGTTTAAATTTTTAATCTCAACTCTTGTTCCAAACTCTTTTGCCCCCTTTTCTCTAACAGAAACATTTACATCAACTCTAAAACTACCCTCTTGCATATTTGCATCACTAATTCCCAAATATCTAACAATTGAGTGTAACTTTTTAAGATATAAAACCGCCTCTTCACTACTTCTCATATCTGGTTCAGATACAATTTCAAGTAAAGGAGTTCCTGCTCTGTTTAAATCCACTTTACTATGGTCGCCTTCATGCATATTTTTCCCTGCATCCATTTCAAGATGAGCTCTTGTTATACCAATTGTTTTTTTAGTTCCATCTTCAAAATCGATAACTAACTCTCCCTTTCCAACAATAGGAATCTCATATTGAGAAATTTGATACCCTGTTGGTAAGTCTGGATAAAAATAGTTTTTTCTTGCAAAAATAGAGTTTTGATTTATTTTTGCATTTACCGCTTTTCCAAACATAACAGCTTTTTTCATCGCCTCTCTATTCATAACTGGGAGTGCTCCCGGTAAAGCAAGACAAACCGGACAAGTGTGAGTATTCGCCTCATCTCCAAAAGAGGTAGCACAACTACAAAAAAGCTTAGATTTTGTATTTAACTGAACATGAACTTCCAATCCAATAACTACTTCATAATGTTTATTCATAAAAATCGCTCCTTATATGTTAAGATATGGTGAAATTATAACAAATTATTTGCTTTTTATTTTAATTAAGGGTATAATGTCATCACTAAATCACATTTACTACTTTTAAGTGTAGTTTTGTTGTTTAGAATTTACTTGATGAAAGATTGAAAGATGAACATTTATGTTGGAAATTTGGCATATAGCCTAAGTGAAGATGAATTAGCGAAAGAGTTTGCTAATTATGGTGAAGTTACAAGTGTTAAAATTATTGTTGATAGAGAAAATAACAACAGAAGTAAAGGTTTCGGTTTTGTAGAAATGGCTGATGATGAAGCTGCAAGCAAAGCTATTGAAGAGTTAAATGGTAAAGTAGTTGCTGGTAGAAATTTAAGAGTTAATGAAGCAAGACCAAGAAACTAATTAACACAAACTTTCTTAATTCTCCTTCTCAATCAACAAAAAATGATAGGAAGGAGATTTATCCTATTCTAATTAAGACAATCTCCCTTTTTACAAAAGATAGTTTTTCAATTTCAGAAATAGCTAATCTAATATCTTTTTCAACTGCCATATGAGTAGATAAAAGCACTTTTACAAAATTATCCCCCTGTTTTTGAAGAAAATTGTTTATAGAAATTTTATGTTTTGCCAAAATAGATGTAATTCTCTCCAAAACTCCCAACTTATCATCCACTGCAATTCTAAGATAATATCTACTTTTTATCTCCTCTTTTTTTCGAAGTTTAAACTCTCCATCCTCCAACGGCTTTTTAAATCCTAACATTGGAGAGTTGCTTCCTCTTACAATAGAGATAATATCGCTTATTACCGCACTTGCCGTAGCATCTCCACCTGCTCCTGCTCCATAATATAATGTCTCTCCAACCTTATCTCCAACTACACTGATAGCATTCATAACCCCTTCCACTTTGGCAATCATCTCACTTTGAGGCACCATTGTAGGATGAACTCTCAACTCTATGGTATCATTATCCTTTTTTGCTATTCCTAAAAGTTTTATCTCATATCCAAACTCTTTTGCAAACTCCATATCAATAGATGATATCTTTTCAATTCCCTCTATCAATATATCATCTGGTTTAGCATCTATATTATAAGCTATACTCGCTAAAATCAACAATTTATGAGCCGCATCAAATCCTCCCACATCAAAAGTTGGGTCAGCTTCTGCATATCCCAATTCTTGGGCAACTTTTAAAATATCTTCATAATCTACCCCTCTTTTCATTTCAGTAAGCATATAGTTACAAGTCCCGTTAATAATACCTTTAATCTCCTCAATATGATTAGCACTCAATCCCTCTCTCAAAGCTTTTATGATAGGTATTCCACCTGCTACACTTGCTTCATACTCAAATGGTTTATCTGTCATCTTTTGTAACTCAAAACGATGATAGGCTAAAAGAGCTTTATTAGCAGTAACAACCGCTTTTCCATTCTCAATTGCAGACTTAACAACTTTATAAGCCTCCTCTACTCCTCCCATCAACTCAACTACAATATCTATCTCTGGGTCTGTTGTAACATCTAAATAGTTATCTGTCAATTCTATTTCAACATCTCTCTTTTTATTTAAATTTCTAACAACCCCTCTTTTTACAACTATCTTTTTACCACTTCTTGCTTCAATAATATCACTATTCTCATTTAAAATTTTAACAACACTTTCACCAACCGTTCCAACACCAACAATTCCTATCTTGACCATAACAGAGTTCCTTAATTCTTAATTTTTATAGTATAATTATATCAAAAAAAGGATAAACGAATGTTTAAAAAAGTTTTAATAGGAGCAGTTGCAATTGCACTATTCAGCGGATGTACTCAGGAACAACAAAATAAAATTGGAAGAGGTATTCAAAACTGGACCGGAGTTAATGGTGTGGTAGATATTTACAATGGAGGAAAACTTGTAAAAAGATTTATCAAAATAGATAAACTTACCACTGCAAAAGGAACAGATGATGGAGGAGTAAGACCATACAGATTTGGATATGGTTATATAGATGAAAACTTCAACTATAAAGTGGATGCAAATGAGAAAAAGAAAGTATATTTTGAGATAAGTAACTACTCTACTCAATATGTATTTTATGAAAGTCCCGTAGATTAAAAAAAAATAAATTTATAATTCAACTTAACAGCAAAAAAAGGGGCAAAAAATGGAAATAAAAGAACTTTTTATAGAACTATTAAAATTTAAATCTATAACTCCCGATGAGGGAGGAAGTTTTGAGTTTATAAAACAATATCTAAACAATTTCAATATCGTAGAGATTAACAAAAATGGAGTAAAAAACCTCTTTATTTATAAAAAATTTGGAGAGGGAGAACATCTGAGTTTTGCAGGACACCTTGATGTAGTGCCTCCCGGAGAGGGTTGGGAAAGCGACCCATTCGAGCCAACTATCAAAGGAGATAAAATTTTTGCAAGAGGGACTCAAGATATGAAAAGCGGAGTGGCATCTTTTCTATATGCAGTAAAAAATAGCAAAAAGTTTAATGGAACCCTATCACTTATCTTAACAAGCGATGAGGAGGGAGAAGCAAAATATGGAACATTGGAAGTTTTGAAATATCTCAAAGAGAAAAAGATGTTACCAGATTATGCGATTATTGCTGAGCCAACTTGTGAAACTAAATTTGGAGATGCAATCAAGATAGGAAGAAGGGGAAGTATAAATGGAGTTTTAATTTTAAAAGGAAAACAGGGACATGCGGCCTATCCAGAAAAAAGTATAAATCCAATTCATCAAATTGCCCCTATTCTACCCGAAATAGCAGGTAAAAATCTTGATAATGGAGATAACTATTTTGCTCCAAGTAAATTGGTAATCACAGATATTAGAGCAGGAATGGAGGTTACAAATGTAACTCCAAATAGTCTTAAAATGATGTTTAACATAAGAAACAGCACATTAACAGATATAGAAAAGATAGAAAAATTTATTAGAGAGAAATTTAAGGGAGTTGAATATCAGTTGGAGTTAAGTGAAAGTGCAAAGCCATTTATAACCTCGCCAGATACAAAAGTTGTAAAACTTTTAGAAAACTCTATCAAAAAAGTAACAGATATAACTCCAAAACTTTCAACAGCAGGAGGAACAAGTGATGCAAGATTTTTAGCAGAGTTTGGAGTAAAAGCGGTAGAGTTTGGAGTAATAAATGACTCAATCCACTCTCCAAATGAATATACAAAAATTGAGTATGTAGAAAAATTAACTCAAATTTTTACAGATGTAATAGATAATTTTTAAGGATATAGAAAAATGGCTTTTATAAATATGCACCAAATATATAAACAATATGAAGCTCAAAAAATTTTGTGTGGAATAGATTTTCATCTCGAAGAGGGAGAAAGAGTTGCCATTGTTGGAAAAAATGGGAGCGGAAAATCTACACTTCTAAAATTGATAGATGAAACTATTGAGCCAGATGAGGGCGAAATAATTAAACAAAATGGAATAAAAATTAGAAGATTAAAACAAACTCCAACTTTTAAAAGTGGGCTAAGTGTAAGAGAGGCTATTGAAAATGAACTTGTAGAGTTTAAAGAGGTTCATAAAAGATATAACACTCTTTTAGAAGAATTATCTAAAAATCCCGAAAATAGCCTTTTAGAAAAGGAGATATCTGAAATAACAACCTTTTTAGACTTGCACAATGCTTGGAACTTAGATGATAGAATTGAAAGAGTTCTAAAAGAGTTTGACCTTAAACAATATGAAAACAGAGAGATTAACTTTTTGAGTGGTGGAGAACAGAGAAGAGTTGCCCTTGCCTCTCTTCTTTTACAAAAGCCCGATATCCTCCTACTTGATGAGCCTACCAATCATCTTGATGTTTATATGGTAGAGTTTTTGGAAGAGATTCTTTTAAAAGAGAAATACACATTTGTAGTTATCTCTCACGATAGATATTTTATTGATAGAGTTGCTACAAGAGTTGTAGAGATTGAAGATTGCAAACTTAGAAGTTTTAAGGGTGGATATGAAAACTATCTTCACCAAAAACAGCAACTTTTATACAATATGCAAAAAGAGCATGAAACTCTTATAAAAATTTTAAAAAAAGAGGAGGAGTGGTTACGAAAAGGAGTAAAAGCAAGATTAAAAAGAGATGAGGGTAGAAAAAAGAGAATTATGGAGATGAGAGAACAAGCCAAACAGAACCCCTCTTTACTTAGAAAAATGAGTTTAGAACTTCAACGAGAACTTATGCAAAAAGAGGAAAAAAAGATAAACAAACAGAAACTCCTCTTTGAATTGGAAAATGTTGATAAAAAAATTGGGGGACGATATTTAATCAAAAATTTCTCTACAAGAATTTTACAGAAAGATAAAATTGCAATTGTTGGAAAAAATGGAGCCGGTAAATCTACTCTTCTTAAAATAATGTTGGGAGAGTTAAATATAGATAGTGGCAAAATTAAAAGAGGAGATATAAAAATAGGATATTTTGACCAAAATAGAAAAATGTTAAAAGATGATAAAAGCTTAATAGAAACCTTTTGCCCAAATGGAGGAGATAGAGTTGATGTAAGAGGTAAAAATATGCATGTTTATGGATATCTAAAATCGTTTCTATTTCCAAAAGAGTTTTTAGATAAAAAAATTGGGATTTTATCAGGAGGGGAAAAGAATAGAGTTGCATTGGCTTTACTATTTACAAAAAATTATGACCTATTGATATTAGATGAACCCACAAATGATTTGGATATTCCAACTATAAACATATTGGAAGAGTATCTTATCGATTTTAAAGGTGCTGTTATATTTGTAAGCCACGACAGATATTTTGTTGATAAAATTGCAGATAAACTATTTATATTTAAAGGAGATGGAGTTATTGAGGAGAGTTACCTAAAATATAGCGAATATCTCGAAATTGAAAAAAGTTTAAAAGAATTAAATAGTATAGAGGAAAAAGTCTCAACAACTCCTAAAAAGGAGAAAAGAGAAAAAAAAGAAACAAAACTGAGTTATAAAGAGAAGTTAGAATATGAAAGGTTACCAGATGAGATTGAAAAGTTGGAAGAGAAAGTTATTGAGTTAAATGAGTGTCTATCAACTCCAAAATGTTATGAAGAGAGAGGAATAGTTAAAGTGGGAGAGGAGTTGCAAAAGATAGAGACAGAACTTAATAGAAAAATTGAAAGATATCTCGAATTAGAGGAGAAGCATACCAACAGTAACAAAATAAACACAGATATCTGTAAATAAGTCAGGTAATAATACTATTTATCTTGATATAATTATATTTTTATTCTATAATTTTTCAGAAAAAACAAAAAGGAGATGTAAGATAGTAATGAAAACATTTGAAATAAGAGTTACAAACAGCAAGGACCAAAACTATCTAAAAAATTATATTTACAAATATAGACATTGGCAAAATGTTTTAACTCTTATTGTTATAAATTTTTTTAAGTCAGAAAACAGAGATTATAAACACTTTTTAGATTATGGAGTAATAAGGGCTTGTGTAGCAGATACAAAAGGAGATAAAAAAAAGATTGAAACTATCACCTATATTAAAGAAAAATATAAAGATAACAAACTTTATCAAGATTTAGTAAATGTAGGGCAAGAATTAAAAACTCACAATTTAGTAGAGATTGTTAAAAGATTAAAAAAAGATTTTTCAAACTATTCAATTCCATTGGATAGTTATAACTCTGTTAGTTTCAAAAAGAAAAATGTAGTAGGAATAAATCTAAATTCTAAAATAAGATATTTCTATATTGGAAAAAGGGATGAGATAAAAATTTTTAAAAATCAAATT
>CAZBVR010000056.1:0-10578 GCA_964495415.1 uncultured Nautiliales bacterium | reverse complement strand
CTCCATCTTAAATACAGCGGCCATTCCTCCACCAATATCAATAACACCTGCATTTTCTCCCGGTCCTTGAATAACCCATGGTGCTTTTGTAGGAAAACCTTTTAGATAATATTTACTTGATTTATAACTACAATGCTCGCTCCACATTGCACTAAATACACCAATTTCAACTATATTTGGCTCTCTTCCTAAAATTTCAACTATATGTTTATAATCCTCTTTGCTAAGCTTATGTTTTGCTAAAACCTCATCTAAATTTTCCATTTATTATCCTTATGGCAATTTTTTTCTAAAATTTTACCTAAAATTGATATAATTTCCAAAAAATTTTAGGGAGAATTATGAAAATTTTAGTTCAGTTATTACTTTTTACAACCCTTTTAAGTGCAAATTTTCTAAAAATGATAGACAATTACAGAAAAGGAAACCCTTGGCAAGAGGAGTTAGATAAGTTTCTTTACTCGGATATATATCTTGACTATCTATTAAAAGATAAAGATGTTAAGTTTGGATATTATGATAAACCAACAAATTTAATTATCTGTTTTAAGGATAAAAGAGAATTGGAAATCTACTCTTACAATAAAAAGTTGTTTTTTAAAAAAGAGTTTAAAAGAATTTTAGTTGGTAAAAATAGAGGAGATAAATGGACAGAAGGAGATGGCAAAACCCCAATTGGAATATATAATCTTAAATATAAAATAGATGACAACAAGTTAGATGATTTTTATGGTCCATTAGCATATCCTACTAATTACCCTAACCTATATGACCATTATAGAGGTAAAAATGGACATGGAATTTGGATACATGGCTTTCCAAAAAATAATCCAACAAGAGATTTTGATACAAAAGGGTGTATTGCTATTCCAAATGATAAACTTTTGGAATTATCAAAAAGTATTGATTATAGAAACTCCATTTTAATTATATCAACAAATAGACTTCCTACAACTACTAAATCTGAAATAAAAACTATTTTAAAAAATATATTCAAGTGGAGATATGCTTGGAAATATAATAAGTTGAAAGAGTATCTCTCATTTTACGATAAAAAGCATTTCAAAAAGGAGAATAGGTTCGGATACAAATACTTCTCTTTTATTAAAAAGAAAATTTTTGCTAAACAGAGAAGCAAAAAATTAAAATTTAATAATTTACAAGTTATCCCCTATCCAAGTGTAAATAAAGATATCTACAAAGTCTCGTTTGATGAGTATTTTCAAAGTGGGAATAAAAAATTTATTGGTCAAAAAACTCTCTATTTAAAATTGAAGGGAGACAAAATCTCTATCTTCTTAGAAAATTAAACTCTCTCCCTTCTTATCTCTACAACAATTGGTTCCACTTTAAAAGTAAATAATTCTCTACATTTTGGACATCTTGATTGATAGATTGGAAATATATTTTTACAATTGCTACATATATATTCAAACTCTAAATCTGCCAACTCTTTTGGAACATATTTTAATAATTCAAGTTCAAATATAGGAGATTTGATATTACTTTTTTCTTTATTGTCAGAACTTATCTCCTTTTTTGCTAACTTTATATCTATAAAAGCTCTATTTAAATCTGGCAACTCCTCAATCTCCCAAAACAGGTCTAACATCTCATAAACATCTCTCTCGGAAACTATCTCATACAACTCATTAGAATTCAAAAGTTTCAAATAAGAGATATATTCTCTTTTTAAACAGGGATAACTATCCAAAAGTTCTCTAATTTTATCAATTTCATTACTAAATTGATATTTTTGAAACAGAAGATAACCTTTCTCTTTTTTAATATCCAATTCCAACTCTTCAAAAATCTCAATAATGTTCTCTATCTCATCAAAATTTTTTAACTTATCATCAATAATTAAAAGAGTTTTTAGTGCTTTTATATCTCGTGGTTTTGAGCGAAGTATCTCTAAAACAGCCTCTCTTGCTTTATGCAAAAAGCCGGCACTAAAATAGAGTTCAGATATTCTTTGTAAAATCTCAAATTTTTGCTCTTTTGAAACTTTATCTAAAATAGCAAGATAAACATTTAAACTTTTTTCATAATCTCCCTCCTTCTCAAAAGCCATTCCCAATAAAAAGAGTGCTTTTAATGAAACATTATTTGAGAATAGAGTTTTTATTTCATAATTGTCAAGAAAGTTAAATTTTTCCATAAACTCTTTTAGATGTTTCGTTCTACTTCTCTCCTTAATCTCTCCTACAAAATTTGTAATTAAAACAGTAACTATAATCAAAGCCAAAAAGAGCAAAATACTAAACAATGGGTCTCGATAATCCAATAGCATCTCCTTATTTATGATATAATTCCTCTATGATAAAACAGGAATCGATTGAAACTTTAAAGTCTATTATAAATGTTGTTGATATTATTGGTAATTATATCCAATTAAAAAGAAAAGGGAGTAATTTTGTTGCAAATTGCCCATTCCATTCAGAAAAAACTCCCTCTTTTGTAGTAAGCCCCTCTAAACAGATATATCACTGCTTTGGCTGTGGAGTAACAGGAGATGCTATAAAATTCTTAATGGATTATGAGAATATATCATATCCAGAAGCGGTTGAGAAGATAGCATCTTTATATAATTTCAAACTTGAATATAGTAATAAAAACTACAACTATGAGGAGATAAATGTTTTAGAAAAACTAAATCAGTTCTATATTCAAGAGTTGATAAAAGAGAAAAAAGCATATAACTACCTATTGGATAGAGGTATTCAAACAAATAGTATAGAAAAGTTTGGATTGGGATTTGCACCCTCAACAGCCAAACAGATAAAATTTTTAGAGGAGATAAATGTTCCATTAGAGAAAGCGATTGAACTTGGAGTATTGGCAAAGGGTGAAAATGGAGTTTATGCAAGATTGATAGATAGGATAACTTTTCCTATCTTCTCTACCAATAATAGAATAATTGCATATGGAGGTAGAACTATCTCCAACCACCCAGCAAAATATATCAATTATAGCAACACAAAACTTTTTAATAAATCAAAAAGTTTTTATGGCTTAAACTTTGCAAGAGAAAAGATAATTAGAAAAAGAGAGATAATTATCACAGAGGGTTATATTGATGTAATTATGTTACATCAAGCGGGATATTCCAATGCTGTGGCAGTGCTTGGAACCTCTTTAACAAGCGAACATCTTCCAATGTTAAAAAAGATGGAATGCAATGTGCTCCTTGCATATGATGGAGACAAAGCGGGTATCAATGCAGCTTTTAGGTCAGCTTCTCTACTCTTACAAAACTCTTTTGAAGGAGGAATAGTTCTATTTCCAGAGGGAAAAGATGCGGCCGATATGATTAAAAACGGGGAGGATTTGGAAAGTTTTTTCTCCAATAGAATCAATTTTAGCCAATTTATTATAGAAAAAATCAAAGAAAAATATAATTTCAAAAGTGTTGCTGAAAAAGAAAGAGCCGTTGAGGAGATTAGAAACTTTCTCAACTCATTGCCAGATTTGATTAAAGAGGAGATAGCAGAAGAAGCTTCTCAACTTACCTCTATTCCAAGTAGATTTTTTAAGATAAAACAGAGATATTCTTCTCAAACAGCCACTTACAATAAAAATCCTCTATCAAAAAGAGTTGATCCAACAGAAGCATCTATTATTAAAACTCTTTATGAAAATAGAGATTTTATAAATGATGTTGCAGAATGTCTAACTCCGGAGATGTTTAACTTTCACCAAGAGGAGTTAAGAATGATTTATCAAGAGGAGTATCAAAATCCAAAATTGATAGAGATAGTTTTAAACGAGGAGATAAAAGTGATAGATTATAATTGTCTCTTTTATTCAATAAAGATAATTTTATCAAAATTCCTTGAAAAAAGAATTTTAGAGGTAAAAAATGAAAAAGAGATATCATTGGAAGAGAAAGCCCATAAAATAAAAAAACTAAGAGCAAAAATTGTAGCTTTAAATAAAGGAGAAATATGTTAGCAATAGCACTTTTTAGCGGTGGATTGGATAGTTGTTTGGCTATTAAAATAGTTCAAAGTCAAGGGATAGAAGTAATTGCCCTCAATGTGGATACGGGATTTGAAAGTAACTTAAAAAAAATAGAGTATCTAAAAAAAAGTGCCGAGGAGTTAGGAGTTGAATTTGTCTCTATTGATGAAAGAACTCATTTTATAGAAGAGATTCTATTTTCCCCAAAATATGGATATGGTAAAAATCTAAACCCCTGTATCGATTGTCATGCAAATATGATAAATGTTGCCTATGATTATATGAAAAAAGTTGGAGCCAAATTTATAGTTAGTGGAGAGGTTTTAGGTCAAAGACCTATGAGTCAAAAACTTGACGGAGTTAAAAAAATTGAGAAATTAGTAGAACAACCGGAAATAGTATTAAGACCTCTTAGTGCAAAACTGCTTCCTCCTACCATTCCAGAGATAGAGGGATGGATAGATAGAGAACAACTATATGACATTAGCGGAAGAGAAAGAAAAATTCAGATTGAACTTGCCAAAAAATTTGGTCTTAAAAATTATGAATCACCAGCGGGAGGATGTTTATTGACAGATAGGCATTTCTCAAATAAACTAAAAGAGTTTGTAAAAAAATATAAGTTGGAAATAGAGGAGATTGATATTTTAAAAGTGGGAAGATTTTTAAAAGTAGGCAACTCTATTATGATTTTATCAAGAAACAGAGATGAAAATCAAATTTTAAAAAACTATAAAGGAGATAAATTTTTTAAGATGTATCCTATTGATATAGCGGGTCCAATAGGACTATTAACAAAAGATGCAAATAATGAAACTAAAAAGTTGGCCTCTCAAATAGTTTTAACCTATACAAAGGCTAATAATGGAGTAGTTGGAATAAGTGGAGAAAATTTTGAGGTTACATCTTTATCAAAAGAGGAAATTAAAAAATTTATGATATAATTTTACCTCAACTTCCCGTAGCTCAGTTGGATAGAGCATCACCCTGCGGAGGTGAGGGTCGGAGGTTCAAATCCTCTCGGGAAGGCCACTTATCAGCTATTTAAAACCTTCATTCTTTCCCGTTTAGTTCCAATTGAAGTTATCTGTATTCCAAAGTTTCCATCAACAATAACAACCTCCCCCTCAGCAATTTTTTTGTCATCAATCAAAAGGTCCAAAGGCTCATTTGCTAATTGATTTAATTCAACTATACTTCCAATGTCCATACTCAAAACATCTTTTAATAACATCTTTTTACTTCCAATTCTAACTCTTAAATTTAATTTAACATCTAATAGAAGTTTTAAATTTCTCAACTCCTCGCTATCAATCTCAACTTCTTCCTCTCCGCAACTATCCCCTTTTACAGATGAAGCAGTTTTGTTCTCTTTAACAGAATCACCTGAAATAAATTGAAAAAACTCCTTATCTAAAAGGATAATCCAATTATAACTTTTCTCATTTATCTTAAAATTTAAATCTATTCGATAAGAGGAGTTGTTTTCCAAGTTGCTATCCGCTTCTCTTAAAAAAGTTGCATCAACAACTGAAAAGTGAGCTTTTAGTAAATGTTCTTGGGCAGTTATTGCAGTGGAGAAGGCCCCCATTATATTAGAAACAATCTCTTTAATTGCATCTAAATCCTCCTCATCCATCTCACTTTTCTCCTCTCCATCTCCTGCCAACATCAAATCACCTAATGCAGTAGCACTTTCTGGGGGGATTAAAAAATAGATATTTCCGTTACCCCCTTCTGAAACTTGAACATCAATTTTTGATATTGGAATAGGAATCTCTCCCACATTCTCAGAGTGAGAAACAATCTCAACCTCTGGGGCAACTCCAATCAATCCCTCAATAGTAGCAACTATATCCTCTTTTAATAACTGAAAAAACTCTTCTATCATTTTCTATTCTCCTCCTCCAATTGATATATCTTATTTTTTCTGCTCTCCTCAATTTTTTCTAAAATCTCTTTTACCTCATCATGCTCTGTTTTTAGAATTTCGATAACTCTCGCTGTTTTTCTATATCTATAAACTCCCATTTCAGCTATAAACTTCTCTTTTCCATCTACACTTAAAATAGCGGTATCATTTGCACTTCTATCAAGTCTTATGATATCTCCCTTTTCAATATCCAATATCTCTTTCATTGTCAAGTTAGCATGTCCAAGAATTGCCTCCAACTCAACTTTCGCTCCTCCAAGTAATGCTTTTAACTCTCTATTTCTACTTTTTCTGCTACTTGTTTCTGTGAGCATCAAATCTCTATTGGCAAGTTTTGGTAAAACACTTTCAAGAGTGATAACTGGATAACATATATTTATCATTCCACTTGTATGTCCAATTATCAACTCCATTACCACCATTACAACAATCTCATTTTGTGCTACAATCTGAACAACATTTGAAGATGATTCTTTTGCTTCAATAACTGGATAGATATCGATAACTGGGGCCCAAGCCTCTCTTAAATTGGAAGTGATAACTTTTAATATAGTGTCAAGTAGATTTAACTCAATATCACTAAAATCTCTATTCCCGTCATATGGATCTCCTGGACCTCCAAGCAATCTTTCTATCATAGGAAAAACAATTGAGGGATTTATCTCAATAACCGCCTTTCCGTCTAATGGTTTTAATGATAAAACATTGAATGAGGTTGGAGATGGTAAAGACATTAAAAACTCTCCATAGGTCATTTGATCCACTGAATGGAGTTGAATCTCAACAATACTTCTCATAAGTGAAGAGATTTGACTGGCCAAATTTCTCGCCATTTTGTCGTGAATACTTCGAAAAGCTCTTAACTGCTCTTTACTTACTCTATTTGGTCTTTTAAAGTCATAAAGAGTAATCTGTCGTTGGTCCAAAAGGTCTGGTGCTTTTTCAAGTTCATCGGGGGAGATATTATCCTCATCAACAACCTCTAAAAGAGCATCAATCTCCTCTTGTGACAAAATATCAGCCATCTATATTCCTTTTGGCAAACTCATCTCTAATTTTTTGAATTACATATCTATGAATCTGAGAGATTCTGCTTTCTGTAATTCCTAAAATCTCAGAAATCTCTTTTAGAGACATCTCCTCAAAATAGTATAATTGAATAATAGTTTGCTCTCTTTTAGGTAATGTTTTTAGAATAGTTCTAATAATAAAAATCAGTTCCTCCTCCTCCACCTTTTTATCTATATTCTCAAAAATTTTTAATTGGTCATCAATTGGCATAACATTATAAATTTCAGAAGCTATTTTAGCCTCTTTAATTTTTTTGAGTGGTAAATTTAACTTTTCAGCAAGATATTCATCAGTAGGTTCTCTCTCATATTGATTGTAATAGTTTTTTATCTCTTTATCTATATCTTTTATAATTTTTCTATTTCCTCTACTAACAATATCTAAACTTCTCAAATAATCTAAAATCCCGCCTCTTATTCGTTGTTTAGCATAGCCCCAAAAGTTACTATTTTGTTTTGGGTCATATCTTCTTGAAACCTTAATTAACTCCTCAGTAGCAATGGCAATCAAATCATCTACATCTACACTATCTGGCAATCTGCTTTTCATCTTATATGCCAATTTCTTTGCGGCTGGCAGATACTCTAAGGCCAATGAGTCTTGATACTCTCTTAAACTTTTTTCATATGGATTACTCATCTTTTCTGTTCCTTATGTTTATAGATATCTAACTCCTCTTTTTCTAACTCTTTAATAAAGTAATGAGCTTCTCTAATTATCTCCTCTTTTTTATCAAGTTCATCTATTTGAAAATCTATCGTTTTTTCCAATTGCTCCTTATCCAAATAGAAAACTTTTTTTACTCCAAGATATTTTATAAAAAACTACTACTTGCCAAGGCAATAATATAAAAAAGAGCAAATATAGTTAAAACTGCATATAAAAATTGAAAAGGTTCCAAGTTTTGAAAAATAGCAAAAATCAACCCAATAAAAAACCCACTTACACTCAAAAAATAGATAAAATTTTCACTGCTAAACATTTACATCTCCCTATTGTTAGTGAGCTCCAAATAGATATTTAAAGAATCTTGAAACTCCGCTTTCCTCTTCCTCTTCATTTATAAGCACTTTTCGTTCCAAAATTTGAGCAATCTTTTTAGCAGTCTTAATAATCTGTGTGCTTGGGTGAGTCAGAGGCTGTTCTTTTATAAAAAGAACCCTTCTCAAAGTTGATTTTTCCACAATTGAATCTCTTTTCATAAATCCCAACATCTGAATTACTAATTTTTTAGGGATATTCTTTTTGGCCACTCCTGCTATCTTTTGATATACATTGTTCGCTTCTTTTTCACTCGAAACTTGGTTGCAAAATAGATAGACTCTGTCTCTCTTTTCAGAAAGCATCTTAACCATTGTATAAGCATCCATAATAGCGGCTGGGTCTGGTGCAGTAACCACTAAAACCTCATCAGAGGCATCTAAAAATGTTTGAACCTCTTTTCCTATTCCTGCTCCTGTATCTATCACCAAAAAGTCCAAATCCTCCAAAGCATCTAAACCACTTATAAATCTATCAAAAAGAAACTCATCACTATATTTCAAAATTTCATCTCCACTTTCACCTGGTATTAAAATTAGATTCTCTTCAACCTCTATTAAAATATCTTCAAACTCAACTTCTCCTTTTAAAACATCTAAAATGTTTCTATTAGCTCTTACTTTTAAAAGAATATCTAAATTAGCCAATCCTATATCTGCATCAAACAATCCAACCTTAAATCCCAACTCCTTTAAAGCATATGCAAGATTAGCCGCAATAGTGGATTTTCCAACTCCCCCTTTTCCACTTGTAACCGCTAAAAACTTTGTATATTTATTTTCTCTATCAATCTTTTTCTCCTCTTGAACTTTTATCAACTCTTTCAACTTATCCGCTTGTGTTTTTGTAGTCATCATAAAATATCCTTTAACATCCTTTCTATAAGATACTCACTTGTCGCAACTCTTAAATCGTGTGGAACCTCTTGACCAATTGAAAAATAACTAATTGGTTTTTTAATATCATATATTAACGAAAATATATTACCTAATTTTGTCGTTTCATCCAATTTTGTAAAAATTAGTGTATCAATGGGTAAAAGTGAAAAGTTTTCATAACTATCTTTTAAATCATCATACTTAGTTGGAGCAGCCAACACTAAACTTACATCAATAGAGGTAAAGGTTTCAACAGATAAAAAGTTATCCAATTTTTCCAATTTTTCTTTATCATGCTGAGATGAACCCACCGTATCTACTAAAATTAAATCGTTGTTCCTGAGTCGATTAAGAGCCTCCTCAAAATCGTTTGGATCAACAACCATTTCAATAGGAAGTTTCATCATTCGAGCATAACTCATAAGTTGTTCTACTGCTCCTATTCTGTATGTGTCGAGTGTTATAATTCCAACTTTATATTTTCTCTCTTTTTGAATAGCATATCGTGCAGCCAATTTTGCAATTGTAGTAGTTTTCCCAACTCCTGTTGGACCAACAAACATCATAATTTTTTTTGTTCCAAATTTTAACTCTCTTTCTACTCTTATGGGAATCATTTTTCTTAAAAGAGTATAAAAATATCTTTTTATAGTTATAGGATTCTTTTTCATTTTTATCGGCATCAATCTTAATGTAAGTGCCATTATCTCATCAAGATGCTCTTTATTCACTCCGCTATTTTTTGTAATAGCATATATCTCACTAAATTCTGGGGGAATAATTAAGTTACTACCTCTACAATTTTTGCTATTCAACTCCCATATAGTTGTTTGTAATAGTTTGATAGTGTTTGAGATATTTTCTATCTCCTTTTTCAGTTCATTATTGGCAACAGAACCACTATTGTTAGTGCTATTTTGCTCATCTTTTAACTGCTCCCTCCTTTTTTCATTGATTGTAGCCGTAGATAACTCATTTATTCGTTTAGCTGCTTCTGATAATTTTAAGAAAACTTCTTCATCTTCATTGTTTGAACTATTTTTATCAACATTGGGAGAACTTGAAACAACCTGTGTATTTGGTATTTTAACCACAACCTCATATAGCCCCTTTTGGGTCAAGGTTTTTTTTCTTATCATTTTGCTTGATACAATAAGAGCTTCATCCCCCATTTCTGCTTTCACTTTTTGCATCGCTTCCTGCATTGTTTCACCAGTAAAAGTTTTTAATTCTCCCATTGTTGCCCCCTCTTAAATCCAAAATTGTTTTATTTGATATTGAATGTTTTTAATTGTGCTATAAGTTCCGTGTCCTGAATATACAATTTTATCATAATTTAGTTTAAGAAATTTTTTTAAACTCTGTTTCATTTTGATTGGGTCTGAATAGGGAAAATCTGTTCTTCCTATTCCACTTTGGAATACAAAGTCCCCACTTAACATAATACCACCTATTTCAATAGTGATACTACCCGGAGTATGCCCTGGAAAATGTTTAAATGTAACCTCCACATCATCAATATAGATAGTTTTATCATCATCTATCAAAAAATCCGCTTCTGTTTTGGGGATATTCATTCCAAAAATATCCTCTTTTAACATAAAACTATCCTCTTTATGAATATAGATTGGAATTTTTAATCTCTCCTTTAACTCCTTTGCACTCCACATATGGTCAAAATGCCCGTGTGTC
>CAZBVR010000055.1:0-2686 GCA_964495415.1 uncultured Nautiliales bacterium | reverse complement strand
TGAAGTAGAAGTATTACAAAAGATAAATGAAGCCATCTCAAAAGAGATTGGAAACATTGCAAAAGTTGATAGTATAGCAATTGTCCCTGCACTTCCTAAAACAAGAAGCGGTAAAATTATGAGAAGAATTTTAAGAAGCATTGCAAAAAATGAAGAGATAACTCAAGATATATCTACTCTTGAAGACCCAACCGTAGTAGAAAAAATCGAAAGAATTGTTAGAGGAGATTAAAAATAATCTCCCCTCCTCTCTTTTAAACTAAAAACTCAAATATAACTTTTTCAATGTTATAAAGAGAATACCTACTACTTTTAAACTTTTCAGAGATTTCAACATTATACAATTTAAAAACCTCCTCTAACACTCTTGCAGATTCCTCTGCTCTTTTTAGATTAGCAATAACAATATCTTTTATATTATCTCTCTGCTGTTCAGATTTTGTAGAACTTTTTAAAACATCCTCTTTAATATCTCTCTCTTTTAAAAGCTCCTCTATCTTTATATCTATCTTAATATGTCTCAACCTTTTCAAAGAGAGAGATATCTCCTTATTATTGTATAGATATCTAAATATATCCTCAACAACTCTTATTCCCTCACGATATCTATTTAGGTTTGCATCAATAACTCTCAAAAGAGAGGGAGTAGAAGCAGTGCTATTACTCCTCATTTCCTAAAATCCCAAGAATTTGCAATAAAGATACGAATAGATTAAAAAAATCCAAATATAAAGTAATCGCTCCCTCAATTGGAGACGAATAATTTCCATTTACAATATTTTGAGTATCAAACAAAATATAAAAACTAAACAAAATACTACTCACTACTGCTATTACAAGTTGAAATAGAGGCGATTGAAAAAATAGATTTAAAAGACCTGCTACAATTACAACAATTAAAGTAATTATTAACATTTGACCCATTGTTGTAAAATCTTTTTTAGTGTTTAAAGCAAAAAGACTTAATCCTCCAAATGCCACCGAAGTTAATAAAAATGCTTCTCCAACTATATTACCCATTCCTCTACCTATAAACATAGCGATTAGAGGAGAGATAGTTAATCCACTTACAAATGTAAAGGCAAACAGCATAATCATATTCAATGGCGATTTATCTTTCACTGCCATTAAACCAAACAACAATAGAAATTCTAAAATAACAACTCCCCAAAAACCTATTCCACCAGCCGGCATAAAACTCATTCCAACATATGCACCAACCGCACCGCCTAACAAACTACCTGCAAACAACTGATATGTTGCTCTAACAAACTGATTAACCTCTTCTCTTGTTTCCGTTTGAAACTGCTCTTGTTCCAACACTTTTTTTTCAAAATTCATCGAAAAACTCCTTTTTTTATTTTAATTATATCAAAAAAAAATGAATTTAAGGTTTTTTTAAGAGAATTGTTGCTATAATTCCATTCCACAACGAGAGGAATTACTAATCCCCGATAGCTCAGCGGTAGAGTAGGTGGCTGTTAACCACTTGGTCGCAGGTTCGAATCCTGCTCGGGGAGCCATTTAAAAATAACCCCCTAAAAATCTATTTAGAATTGTTCAAATTATATAAACACTCCATCTCTTTGCTATATTTTAACCATAATCCCCTATTACTATTTTTCGCTTTTTTATAAGCATCTATAATTAACTCCTCATCACTATCCTCTCCCTCATTATAAATATAGGGAACAGCATAACCATCTTTTACCATTTTTAAATTCACAGACTGATTTTCAATAAAAACCTTTCCGACTACTCTTCCATATCTATCTTGACCATAGTTTTCAACATAATACTCCTCTCCCTCTTCAAGAAAACTCTTAATGTAAGAAGTGGCCTTTTTTCCCATCGTTTGAATAATTGTTTTATTGCCATCTGCACATTTTTCAGCTTGTCTATCTAAACGAGAAGAGTTGTAACTCTCCGGAGTATCAATAGATATCAATCTAACCTTTCCCAACTGCTCAAAATTTAATGTATCTCCATCAACTACATAATTTAACAGATAATAGTTATCATAGTTGTCTGTCTGAGAAGAACTATTATCACTATTACCTCCTCCACATCCCAAAAAGATAATAACTAAAAATATGGCCAAAACTTTTTTCATTAGTTACTCTCCAAAAAAGAATTCATAAATATATCCCAAAACATCAAATATCTCCTCAAAAATAATAGATTTCACTTTTTTATATATATCCAGTAACAAAGAGATTACAATTAAAAATAATACCAAATTTAACATTTCCCAACTCCTTTTTTTCACTATCCCTTTTAGAATTATACAAAAAACAACCCCTTTTTTTGTCTATATTCACAAACTTTTCCCTATTTGATTTTTAAATAAAAGTTAGTTATAATAAAAACATCAACATAAAAAAGAGAAGGACAAAAAATTGAGAGTTAAAATATGTGGAATTACAAACTATGAAGATGCTAAATTTGCTTCTGATAATGGGGCGGATGCCTTAGGATTTGTTTTTTATAAAAAGTCTCCAAGATATATAACTCCTGAAAAAGCCAAAGAGATTATCTCTCAACTTCCACCTTTTATTACAAAGGTTGCTCTATTTGTAAATGAAACCCCTGAAAACATCGATAAAATATCAAGTTTTATTGGTGCCGATTATGCACAAATCCATTTTGATGCAGATAAGCAATTTTACGACAAATTAGAAACAAA